>CANQSE010000008.1 GCA_947626405.1 uncultured Acetatifactor sp.
TATTTGAATTTTCCCAAATATCAAAGTTAGTAGTTTTCTTTCCTAATTTAGTAATAATTACGCCTATTAATACCCAGGCAACAATTGTTATAACCCAATGAATAATCATTTGTAAAGATGTACTATTATTTATATCTATTCCAATTACTTGTTCGATAAATACTAATAATAATTCAAAGCAAAATCCTGCCACTGCATACATTGATAACCATAAGTAATCAAATCCTGTTACTTTTTTATCATTCATAATAAACTCCCTTTCAAGGTTCTTCCTGTTATAGCTTATGACCTCGGCATACGCTAATTCTGTGACGGTCTTAGTCTGCTCCCTGTCCGCTGTGAATTTTGCAAGGCTCTCAAAGCTGTCTATCTTCTGATAACCGTTTAGGCGGTTCAGTCTTTCCAGTCTTTCACTTGCAAGTCACGCATGGTAATGCCGATGTTCTCCCGACAGACGCGCTTGTACTCGATTTCGTATTTAACAGACATTAGGCTTGAAAGTACCTCGCTATTTGACGACCGCTTTGGCGGTTCAAACTTTCACTTGCAAGTCACGCACGGCACTGCCGATATTCTCCCGACAGACGCGCTTCCGCTCGGTTGCGCACGTAACGGACACTAGGCTCGAAAAGTACCTCGCCAAGTGCCGACGTGCTCACACGGTCTGTCAGGAGAACATCGACATTACCGTGCTGAATATAGCGGAAGAACTGAAATAATACGAATACTCCTGCAGGAAGTTCAGCACAGAAAATTTGTAACCGTTCAGTCTTTCACTTGCAAGTCACGCACGGCACTGCCAATGTCCTCCCGACAGACGCGCTTCCGCTCGGTTGCGCACGTAACGGACACTAGGCTCGAAAGTACCTCGCCAAGTGCCGACGTGCTCACACGGTCTGTCAGGAGAACATCGACATTACCGTGCTGAACACAGCAAATTATTGTAACAAGCGGCATGGCATCGGTCGGCGGTATGTTCCCACAAACAATTGAGCGGCGCCCTTAGACGGAGACGAAATCCACTGCCTACGCAGACTTAGGTGCGGTACTTTCGCACCTTAGTCGGAGTTGGCAGTTAGTTCGGCGGAGCGTTGCCGCGTTTGTGGGGACATATCCGCCGACCGATGCCCCTCGCCTAATGTCCAATGCCTGACGCCCGATGACTATAGCTCATGACTGTTACCCGATTTTTGCCGCACTACGCCTGATACTTGTTGTCTGATGCCTGATACCTGACGTCTGCTGCTCGTTGCCAATACCTGATTCCGCCATATTTATTTGATATAAACACACATTGAAGTATTTTTAAAAAGGAAAAAACAATATATAGTGTTGACTTTTTTATCTGCAAAATGTTTCACGTTTTACACATAAAATGTTTCACAAAATCCATCACAACATCTTGTGTCCAAATGTTTCACGTGAAACATTATCTAGTTTTATATAGCAAAATGTTTCACGTGAAACATTTTCTTTTAAAACAAGCACCAATCTATATATAGATGCCAGGGCACAAATTACATAATTGCATTAATCAGACAGGTTTACAAGATTGTTTTTAATGGCAAAAAGAGCAGCCTGCGTCCTGTCGGAAACGTCAATTTTTTTGAAGATACTTGATAAGTGATTTTTAACTGTTCTTTCACTGATAGAAAGAGACGACGCAATTTCTTTATTTATCATTCCCTGAGCAACACATACAAGAATATCTTTTTCCTTATTTGTCAAACACTCGATTTTATCGTTGTCAATATTTTCAGGAGTTAATCCATCAGTCTTCATATTTCCAAGCTCAGAGGATAAAACCTTTTCAATTTTACCAATTCTGTCTTTCAGCGGATCAACTAAAGGAATGAGCTTTTCATTCTCCTTTTCGTAATTCATTTTTCTGATCCTGGCTTTTTCCGCTTCTTCACGCTGAAGGGGCGTGCTAATCTTTCTGGGATAAAAAATCGAAATATCATCAGGACCTGCATTTTCCAAATCATTAATACAGGCATCTTCTTCTTTCATCATTAATATATTAGTTTGTATTTTCATGTTTAAATCGGACAAATCCTTTTTAAACGAATTTAAGAGGTCAACAAGAATATTATAATTATCCTGCAGCATATATTCCCTCCCTGCAAAGTCAGGCTTAAATTTTATAAGGGCTGTTTCACTGGAAGCCCTGCCTTTCTTGGATACATTGGATTAGTCTTTGTTTTCTTTCTTATTAAAATAAGGTTTCTGTAAAAATCCGAACCCGGCAGAGAAAATTCCACCTGTCGTTCCAATTTTCCCCCCAGCTTTTTAAATGCTCCTCCCGCAGCCTTGATTTCTTCCGCAGCCTTCTCTGACTTATATGAGACAAACAATCCTCCGACCTTCACATAGGGGAGGCAATACTCGGAAAGTACAGATAAGTTTGCAACAGCTCTTGACACACATATGTCATAGCCTTCCCGAAGCTTGTCAGGACGTGCAAGGTCTTCCGCCCTTCCATGTATGGCTTCAATATCACCAAGCTCGAGCTCCTCTATTACCGTATCAAGAAAACTTATTCTCTTTCTCAGCGAATCAATGAGTGTCACTTTAAGATTTGGAAATGCAATCTTAAGAGGAATCCCCGGAAATCCTGCTCCAGTGCCGACGTCAATCAAGCTGAGATCTCCGGAGAGATCACATGCAAGCGCAAGAGAAAGACTGTCAGTGAAATGTTTTATCATTACGTCTTTATAATCGATAATGGCAGTCAGGTTCATCACTTTGTTCCATTCCGAAAGAAGCTCGTAATATCTCAGAAAACGTTTTATAGCTTTTTCATCCGGAAAAATATTAAACTGCTTCAGATTGTCAAGAAAAAAATCCGTTTCGTATTGTACCATTGTTATTGATCCTCATAAAAAATTTAAACACTTCCGGAACTTTTCATGTGCTCCAGATACACAAGTAGAACAGATACATCCGCAGGTGATACTCCTGAAATTCTTGATGCCTGTCCAACAGATAAAGGTTTAAACTCCTTTAGCTTCTGCCTGGCTTCAATCCGCAGGGAAGGGACGACGTCGTAATCAATATCAACCGGAATTTTTTTGTTTTCCATTTTTTTGAATTGTTCAATCTGGCGTTTCTGTCTTAGGATGTAACCCTCGTATTTTATTTCAATCTCAACCTGCTCTATCACGCTTTCAGGCAATGATTCACTGCCGCACATTTTTTCTGCGAATGAAGCTCTGTCCTTGTCAATCTCTGACAGAATATTATAATTTAACTCTGGTCTGCAGATCAATTCCGCAAGACTTACAGATGTTTTTAAAGGCGTGCTCGAGTGTCCGATCAAAAAGTTCTGGATTTCCTTTCCGGCGCCTACTATCGTTTTTTTGAGGCGTTCAACCTCCTGTTCGATCATATATTTTTTCTTCATTGTCTCGTCATATTGAAGTCTGGTAACAAGGCCAATCTCATAGCCTCTTTTCCGCAGGCGCAGATCCGCGTTATCCTGACGAAGAAGCAGTCTGTATTCCGCCCTTGAAGTCATCATCCTGTATGGCTCTCTGTTGTCCTTGGTCACAAGGTCATCTATTAAAACTCCGATATAGCTCTCGGATCTGTCCATAATAAGAGGATCGCGTCCCAAAATAAACATGGCGGCATTGATACCAGCGACAAGTCCCTGACAGGCGGCTTCCTCGTAACCGCTGCTTCCGTTAAACTGTCCTCCGCTGAAAAGGCCATCTACAGATTTAAATTCCAAAGTAGGATAAAGTTGTTTTGCGTTAATACAGTCATATTCTATAGCATAAGCATTACGCACAATCTTACAATGTTCAAGTCCCGGCACAGTCCGGTACATAGCAAGCTGAACATCCTCAGGAAGCGATGAAGACATGCCGCTTACATACATTTCATTTGTGTAAAGTCCCTCTGGCTCAATAAAAACCTGATGTCTCTCCTTATCAGCAAATTTGACAACCTTATCTTCAATAGAGGGGCAGTATCTGGGCCCCGTTCCCTCAATGATTCCTGCATAAATCGGAGAGCGATCCAGATTTGCCCTTATTATATCGTGCGTTTTCTGATTTGTGTAGGTCAGCCAGCAGGAAACCTGATCCTTCTGCACTGACTTCGGGTCGGTCGAAAAAGAAAACGGTATTATCCTCTCGTCTCCAAACTGTTCCTCCATTTTTGAAAAATCAATGCTCCGCCTGTCCATCCTTGCAGGTGTACCGGTCTTAAACCTTCTAAGCTCAATTCCAATTTTTTCAAGGGATTCCGTCAGGTGATTTGCAGCCTGCAGGCCGTTCGGTCCGGTGTATGTAATTGCCTCGCCGCACAGGCACCTGGCTCTTAAGTATGTTCCGGTGCACAACACAACCGCCCTGCACTCGTAAACAGCTCCGGTAAAGGTCTTTACTCCGGTAACCTTTTTACGCTGCGGACCCTTTGCTCCCTCCAAACCGTTCTCATGATAATTTTCGGGCTCCTCCCATAATATCTCACATACCTCGGCCTGTTTAACAGTCAGATTATCCTGATTTTCCAGAACTCTCCTCATGGCTCGGGAATATTCGGCTTTGTCAGCCTGCGCCCTCAAAGAGTGTACGGCAGGTCCCTTAGATTCATTCAGCATTTTTGACTGAATAAAAGTCTTATCTATATTTTTTCCCATTTCTCCCCCGAGGGCATCAAGCTCACGCACAAGATGACCCTTTGAGGATCCTCCAATATTAGGATTACACGGCATAAGAGCTATACTGTCAACACTGACCGTAAATATAACTGTATTAAGGCCAAGCCTTGCACAGGCCAGAGCTGCTTCACATCCGGCATGACCGGCTCCTACAACGCAAACGTCAACTTTTTCCCGTATCTCAGACATATTTTAATCTTCATCCATCCTTTTACTAAACGTTAATATTTTAAGCAACTGCCAATGTCATTTTCCCATACAGAATTTTGAAAAAATCTCATTGGCAAGATCGTCGCCAACTTCTTCGCCCGTGATTCTTCCAAGCGAGCTGTATGCACTCATCAGATCAATTGAATAAAAATCCTCCGGCATCCCGTTTTCTATGCTTTTTTTAACATTGCACAGGGAGTCGTAAGCTTCCCTGAAGGCTTCCGCATGTCTTTCATTTGTGATTATGATCTCAGCGTTTGTCATCATTTCACCGTGAAAAAACATTTCCTTTACTACATTCCGGAAAATATCAACTCCTGATTCATCTTTAAGTGAAATTCTGATACACACAGGTTTTTTTCTCTCCGGATAAAATTCCTCAAACAAACGGTAAATGTCTTCCTCTGATACTACAGTTTCAAGATCATTCTTGTTCAACAATACAATTACGTTTTTGTCGCGCATCAAAGGAATGATATCTCTGTCTCTGTCATCAAGAGCCTGCGAAATATCAACGACATATAGTATAAGATCGGCGTTTTGTGCATACTGTTTTGCCCTGTCAACTCCAATTTTCTCCACAGTGTCCTCAGTATCGCGTATTCCGGCCGTGTCAACAAGATTAAGCCCGATTCCGTCAAGCGTAACGTGCTCAGTCAGCACATCTCTTGTCGTGCCGGCTATTTCCGTAACGATCGCTCTGTCCTCTCCAATCAGGTAATTTAAGAGAGAAGACTTTCCGACGTTTGGTTTTCCGAGTATAACAGTGTCTATTCCTTCACGTATAAATTTTCCGTCGTTTACGGTAGACAAAAGCTTTTTGATTTGCAAAATGAGACTGTCAATATTTTCAGACAGCCTTTCGCCATATCCGTCAAGACTTATATGTTCGGGATCGTCAAGCGCCGACTCAATATAAGCAATCTCGTATATAAGGTTTTTTCTAAGACTCTTAACCTTTTCAGAAAGCTTTCCTCTCAACTGGCTCACGGATGAGGAAAGGGCATACTCGCTGCGTGAACTTATAATATCCATAACAGCTTCAGCCCTGGCAAGATCAAGCCTTCCGTTTAAAAAGGCACGTTTTGTAAATTCGCCAGGCTGTGCAAGCCTTGCCCCGAAATTCAAGGAGGCCTCAAGGATTTTTCTCATAACGAGAACGCCGCCGTGACACTGAATTTCTACAGTATCTTCTCCGGTATAGCTTTTGGGAGATCTCATAACGACAGCCATGACCTCATCTATAATTTCATCATTTTCATTAACCGCATATCCATACTGCATCAGACGGCTCTGAACATTAATCAGCGCCGCTTTTCCGGAAGGAGTCCGAAAAAGGCTGTTTCCAACCGAAAGAGCGTTTTCTCCGCTTATCCTTATTATACCGATACCTGAATCAGTCAATCCTGTAGCTATTGCAGCAATCGTACCTTCCCCTGACATATCATTCTCCAATCTAAACTGCGTTACAAGCTATATTTTATCACGCAGCAGAAAAAACCGCCACATTTTCTTCTTTTCCGAAAAAAATGCAGCGGTAAAGGCTCACAAAAATATTTTATTTTTTAAGAGTTACAACAACTCTCCTGAACGGCTCCTCCCCCTCGCTGTGGGTCGTGACATATTTATCATTTTGGAGAGCTGAGTGTATGATTCGTCTTTCATAAGGATTCATCGGCTCCAAAGAAACGGAACATCTTGTCTTTTTTACCTTAAAGGAAATATTTTTTGCAAGATTTTCCAGAGTTTCCTTTCTCTTTTGACGATAATTTTCAGTATCTACCTTAACTCTGATATAATCTCCCTCGCCTTTGTTTACCACAAGGGAGACAAGATACTGCAGGGAATCGAGCGTCTGACCCCTCTTTCCGATCAGCACTCCCATTTCCTCTCCGTTTAAATCAATATCCATCGTCTTCTCATTCTCATCGTAAGAAACCGAGACGAGTACATCCATATTCATAGCGGAGAAAACATCGTTCAAAAAATTCTTTGCCTTATCTTCAAGTGAAAGCTCAACCTTTTTTACACAGGCTTTAATAACTGCGGGCTTTGATCCGATTCCAAGAAATCCGTTTGAGCCCTCGTCTATAACCTCATAATCAAGCCTGTCGCTTGTAACTCCAAGCTTCTGACATGCCTCGGTGATGGCGTCATTGACAGATTTTGCGGTAATTTCTATACAATCCATAATATTTCCTCCCATTTATTTGTTATTTTTTTCGTTATACTGCTTCACAAGATTTGCCTTTGCAGTAATACTTCCGGGTTTTGCGTCTTTTTTATCTTTATTGTCATAAGACTTTTTTTCATTCGGAGGAGAAGACTGCTGTAAACTCTCACTTGAAGCCGGAGCGGAATTACGCACGCTGTTTGCGCGGTTCTGAATACTCTTTGTATTCATACTCGCATAGGTATTCATCATTTCCTGCCGCTTTTTTAATTTTTCCATCTTCTTCGCGCTCTTTGCAGAATTTTTCCTGATAATATCCTCGAAATCCATCTTGTCAAAGCGCTTGTTAATTATAATCTGCTGAATACTTCTCACAACGCTTCCGGCAACCCAGTAAAGGCCAAGACCGGTAGGAAAAGAAAAGCAAAGCCATGCGGAAAACAGAGGCATGATAGTATTCATCATTTTCATTGAAGACGCCATGGAAGATGAATCGCCGTTTGCCGCAGCCTGGGCGTTTGGCATCAGCTTCGTATTTATCCACTGTGTAACCGCTGAGAGCACCGGTATGAGTAAAGCTCCAATCACAATTCCCCATGCCCCGACGCTCCAGGCATTTCTAATAAGGTAAGAAGGCGAATCGCCCATATTAAGACCGATAAAATTATTATAGGTATCGATCAGGCCGCGTGTAGTCTCGTTGCTTAAGATAAGCTGACCGCTATCGTTTGTAAGCTGCGAAAGACCGTAATGCTGAGCGACAGTGGCAAGATCTGTAGATGAAAGCCTGTTAAGCACATCCACGATTCCGTTGATGACGTTTCCTCCGTCAATTGCCTTACCGTACATGCTTACGGTACTCTGAATAGTGCCGCCTGCCGTTTTCAGATATTCTACGCCGTCAGGATGATTGAAAATCGCATTAGCAAGAACTCTGAACGTATCGCCGATTTTTGTTACATACGCGGGCATGGATTGAATAACCCTGTACAAGGCAAATAAAATAGGCATTTGAATCAAAAGCTGGACGCAGCTTCCGCTCGGAGAAACGCCGTATTTTGCATAGACCGCCTGAATCTCCTGCTGCTGGGCCATCATTGATTCATTATCTTTTTTGTTTTTGTATTTTGCGGTGATAGCCTGAATCTCGGGATTCATCTTTGCCGACAGCTTGGAAAACTTCTGCTGTTTGACAGTGAGGGGCAGCATCAGAAGATTTACTACTATTGTAAATAAAATGATTGCCAGACCTATGTTAGGAATACCTATAAAATCAAGAACGTTGAAAATTCCGTTCATAATTATTCCGAGCAGATTCGCGATCCACCCGATGACAGGCGTCTGGTTTTTAGTCAATAAAATCAGATACATTATTATACTCCCTGTGCGCTTAAATACGCATCATTTCAAATCATTGACAAACATTGACACAGGCTTAAGCTTATATTACATTGCCCGCAGCCCGCTTAAATTAAACAGTTAAGATTATCACGGAACAGGATCATATCCTCCCTTTGAAAAGGGATTGCATCTTATTATTCTCCATAGGGCGAGAATACCTCCCTTTAGAGCGCCGTATTTTTCAACGGCTTCAAGGCCGTACTGAGAGCATGTCGGAACATATGGACACTTTGTCCTCTTGAGGGGAGAAATATATTTTTGATAAAACCTTATACTGCTTATCATTATTTTCTTCATATTATGACTTTCATTTAAAACTTACTATATTATGAAGCTTTCCAAGGTAAAGCAGGGAATTTTCTATTTTTTTATAATCCACCGATGCCGCTTTTATCCTTGCCACGATTACAATATCCAAACCACTATTGAACATCGCTTCCTGTAACCGATAACTTTCCCGCACCAGCCTCGTCACCCGGTGTCTGACGATACTGTTGCCAACCTTTTTGCTGACGCTTATTCCGATCCTGTTTCTGTCAGTGCCGTTTTTCATAACATACATGACAAGATATCTGTCGGCAAAAGATACGCCGTTCTGATAGACTGACCGAAACTGATGATCCTTTTTCAAACTTTCAGAAAACCTCATTGCTCATTCTCCGTATGAAAGAAGAAAAAGGTCACATTTCTGTGACCTATGCAGACAATCTCTTTCTTCCTTTTGCACGTCTTGCAGCAATAACCTTTCTCCCGCCCGGAGTACTCATTCTGGCTCTGAAACCGTGAACTCTGGCATGAGAACGCTTCTTGGGCTGATATGTCATCTTCATAAAAAGCACCTCCTTTTCTTCAACCTTCATTTATTATAAAGGTAACGATTATTTTACATCTTGTCATTTTTAGAAAACAGCATATTGATTGTATAAGAAAAATGTCCTCATGTCAAGAAAAATCGCGCAAAATTCGCATTTTTCAGTTATAAAAAAATTCTTAAAAAAGTTATACACATAGATTTCCACAAAAAAAGATGCTAATTAAGTTATTCACATGATGTCGATTACTTGTGGATAATTCAATTTTTATGAGTAAAACATGTGAAACAGTTGTGTAAAACTTATATTTTATCCCAGTTTATCAATGTTATTAAAAAAATCAAATTATCCACTTATTCACATTGATATCCACAATTCCCTGTGAAAAATAAAAATATTAACATAATTATCTACAATATGTGGATAACTTTATCCATAACATGTCGATAAGTAACATTTGAAATATAAACCAATCTATATTAAAATGAGTTTATGTGTTTGGTATGAGCTTAAATCCGCCAAAAACATCAGAATGGAAAGGGACTGTCATGGATGCAATCAGGGAAAACTGGACGAAAATAAAAGAAAGCATAAGAATAGAGCATGAGCTTACTCCAATAGCTTATGAGCTTTGGATAGAGCCGCTTGAGTTTTATGATGTTAAGGACAACACCGTAAGGATAATAGTGCCTGACGACAAGGTCAACGCAATAAAATATATTTCCTTAAAATATAAGATCTTCTTCCAGTTTGCCATCTCGGACATGTTTGACCACAATTATGACGTTATGTTTATCTCTGAAAAGGACATAAAATCGGATAATAACGTCAAAGACGAAGGATCGGTAAACAAATCTCTGTATAACATAAATTACGAGGTTGCAAATCTGAATCCTAAGTACAACTTCAGTACGTTTGTAGTCGGAAGCAATAATAAAATTGCCCATTCCGCTGCCGTAGCTGTAGCAGAATTTCCGGGTGAAGTCTACAATCCTCTCTATATTTATGGAAAGCCGGGACTTGGAAAGACCCACCTTATGCACTCCATCGGACATTACACCATGGAACAAAATTCAGAAAAAAAGGTTCTTTACGTCACAAGCGAAGAATTTACAAACGAAGTGGTTGAATCTATCAGAAGCGGTAACGCCGCCTCAATGACAAAGCTGCGTGAAAAATACAGGACAGTTGACGTCCTGATGGTAGACGACGTACAGTTTATAATAGGAAAAGAAAGTACGCAGGAGGAGTTTTTCCATACGTTTAACGCGCTGCATATGGCGGGAAAACAGATAGTTTTATCCTCAGACAAGCATCCGAAGGAGATGGAAACTCTTGACGAAAGATTCAGATCGCGTTTTGAATGGGGACTTATAGTTGACATTCAGCCCCCCGATTACGAGACAAGAATGGCAATTTTAAAGAAAAATGCCGAATCGTGTGAATTACAGATAGATGATGAAATCATAAAATACATTGCGACAAACATAAAGTCAAATATAAGGGAGCTTGAGGGAGCTTTTAACAAAATAGTCGCTTTTGCCAAGCTTAATAAGGTGGATCTTACGTTGGATCTGGCGGAAGAAGCCCTTAAGGATGTAATTAATCCAAACAAGGTTACGGATATAACTCCAACCCTTATTATTAATGTAGTTGCCGAGCATTTCGGGGTAAAGCCTGAAGATATAACTTCAAAAAAGAGAAATTCGGAATTTGTGCAGCCAAGACACGTTGTTATGTACCTTTGCAGGAAGCTTACCGACACCTCGCTTATAAGCATAGCAAAAATTCTCGGCAAAAAAGACCATACTACAGTCATAAACGGAGTTGAAAAGATTACAGCAGAAATAGAAAGAAACGAAGAACTCAAAAACAAGATAGACATTATAATAAAGAAGATAAATCCCATGCAGGTTTAATATTTTTTCATATTATTCACATAAGCAATGAGTTAATGTTGATATTAATATTGAATAATTCACAACTTTTCCATTTCATTTTTCATTTAAAAATAGTATAATGGAAGTGGTTATGCACATATCGACATCCTTTATTAATTATAATATGAATTAATTTATATATTATTTATTATGCCCGCGCACGGGTACGAAGGAATAATTTTACACAAGCAGGTCTTATGATCTTATAAACAAAAAGCGAAGGGAGTTACTAACATGAAAATCGTCTGTAAAAAAAATGATATGTTTAACGGGGTTCAGATTGTTTCAAAGGCAGTGTCAAACAAGACCACAATGTCAATTCTCGAGTGTATACTCGTGGATGCTGCAAACGATGTAATAACTCTGACCGCAAACGATATGGACCTTGGAATAAAGACGGTGATTGAAGGAGAAATTTTAGAAAAAGGCATGATAGCTCTTGATGCTAAAATTTTTCTTGAGATTGTAAGAAAACTTCCTGACAGCGATATTACAATTGAGACGGACAGTTCTTTTAAAACTGTCATAACATGTGAAAAGTCTAAATTTACGATCATAGGTAAGTCGGGAGAGGATTTTTCGTATCTTCCCGCTGTCGAAAAGGAGGACAGTATAGTCATAAGCCAGTTTACTTTGAAAGAAGTTGTAAGGCAGACTATATTTTCAATATCCGACAACGACAGCAACAAGCTTATGACAGGAGAGCTTTTTGAAATCAACGGAAACGAGCTTAAGGTCGTTTCTCTCGACGGTCATAGAATTTCGATTAGAAAAATACAGTTAAAGGATAATTATAATTCAAGGAAGGTAGTCGTGCCGGGAAAGACCTTAAATGAAGTGAGCAAAATTCTTCCTGGCGGAGCTGATAACGATGTAATTATTTCGTTTACCTCCAAACATATAGTATTTGAGTTTGATAATACCGTAGTAGTATCAAGGCTAATAGAAGGTGAATATTTCAAGATTGATCAGATGCTTTCAAGTGATTATGAGACAAAACTTAAGATCAATAAAAAAGAGTTTTTAAACTGTATCGACAGAGCGACGCTTCTTGTAAGAGAAGGCGACAAAAAACCGATCATAATAAATATTACCGACCAAAGTATGGAGCTTAAGATTAATTCTGTTCTTGGAAGTATGAATGAGGATATTGATATCGAAAAAGAGGGAAAGGATCTGATGATAGGATTTAATCCTAAATTTTTGATAGACGCTCTCAAGGTCATTGACGATGAGGAAGTTGATCTCTATATGGTTAATCCAAAAGCTCCGTGCTATATAAAGAATATTGAGGAAAGTTATATTTACATGATTCTTCCTGTTAATTTTACAACCGTAAGTTAGGGTTATAAGTTTGAAAGTAAACTTTCAAATTCAGATTGGTATGCGTGCTAAAGCACGCCAGGGGTATAAAAATGCAGAGCATCAAACTTAAGGATGAATTTATAAAGCTCGGACAGGCGCTTAAAATGGCGGGATTAGTCGAATCTGGTGCGGACGCAAAATATATGATAAATGACGGCCTTGTAAAAGTAAACGGTAAAGTCGAAATTCAACGCGGCAAAAAATTGTTTGCGGGAGATGAGGTAGAATATAACGGAGAAGTGATAAGGATAGAATAAAACATGGTTATAAAGTCAATAGAACTGGCGGATTACAGAAATTATGATTTTCTTACCATGCAGTTTGACAGGGGAACAAATATTCTTTACGGTGATAACGCCCAGGGAAAGACAAACATTCTTGAAGCAATTTTTGTGTCTGCTACCACAAAGTCTCACAGGGGAAGCAGGGATAAGGAAATTATTAATTTTGATAAAGAAGAAGCTCATATAAGAACTTATATTGAAAAAGAAGGTATAGAGACAAGAGTAGATATACATTTGAGAAAAAGTAAATCAAAGGGTATTGCAATCGACGGCCAGAAAATAAAAAAGGCCGCCGATTTACTGGGTTTATGTAATGTTGTTTTTTTCTCTCCTGAGGACCTTGGAATTATAAAGAACGGTCCGTCGGAGAGAAGAAGATTTGTGGATATGGAACTGTGCCAGTTGGACGGTTTCTATCTTTATAATCTTAATCATTACAACAAAATCATAAACCAGAGAAATAAGCTTTTAAAAGACATGTATATGAATCCTGACCTTAAGGATACTCTCAATATATGGGATATGCAGCTTGTATCATACGGAAGCAAAATTATAGAAAGACGCAGAGCTTTTGTAGATCAGTTAAATTCGATAATATACGACATTCATAAAAAGCTTTCGGGAGGAAAAGAGGAGCTTTCAATTTTATATGAGCCTGATGTCTCTGTCGAAGAATTTGAAAAAAAATTAAGAAATAATCAGGACAGGGATATAAGGGCAAAAATGACCTCCGTGGGCCCTCACAGAGATGATTTATCGTTTCTTGTCGGAGGTATCGATATAAGAAAATTCGGATCCCAGGGACAGCAGCGCACGGCGGCTCTTTCGTTAAAGCTTTCCGAAATAGAGCTTGTGAAGAAAATTACAAACGATATGCCTGTATTGCTGCTGGACGATGTTTTGTCAGAGCTTGATTCATGCCGGCAAAATTATCTTCTGGACAGTATAGGAGGTATTCAGACTATCATAACATGTACGGGTCTTGACGAGTTTCTTAACAACAGATTTGAGATTGACAGGATATTTAAGGTAACTGACGGAACTGTGACATGCATAAACAGCAAAGACGAATAATTTTTTCAAATTGACGGAAAGGCATGAAATTATATGAGTGAGACAAATATGAACAATACGGTTGTGGATCACGAATACGGCGCCGATGAAATTCAGATTCTCGAAGGTCTCGAGGCAGTCAGAAAACGTCCCGGAATGTACATAGGAACGACTGCCAGCAGAGGTCTTCATCATCTTGTATATGAAATTGTTGACAATTCGGTAGACGAGGCCCTTGCGGGATTCTGCGATACTATAGAAGTTATTATAAACGAAGGCAATTCGGTTACCGTTATCGACAATGGACGCGGTATTCCGGTTGGAATTAATCATAAGGCCGGTATTCCCGGCGTTGAGGTCGTGTTTACAATCCTTCATGCCGGCGGAAAATTCGGCGGAGGGGGATACAAGGTTTCAGGCGGTCTTCACGGAGTCGGAGCTTCCGTTGTAAACGCTCTTTCAAACTGGCTTGAGGTTGAGATATATCAGGACGGAAAAATTTATAAGCAGCGTTATGAAAGAGGGCGCGTGTGTTATCCGTTAAAGGAAATTGGAACGTGTGATGTCGATAAAACAGGTACAAAGGTTACTTTTTTACCCGACGACACTATTTTTACGGAGACCACAGTTTTTGAATTTGATGTCCTTAAAAGAAGACTGAGGGAAATGGCTTTTCTTACAAAGGGTCTTCATATTATTCTCAAAGATGAAAGAAAAGAAACCGAGGATATAAAGGCTGACAACGAGAACGAACAGATTAACGAGCTCCTTACGAGAGCCGAAGCCGATATAAAGAGTGATGCTTCTGTTAATAAAAAACCGAAGTTCATAGAGTTTTACTATGAAGGCGGCATCAAAGAATTTGTTTCTTATCTCAACAAGAGCAAGACCCCTCTCTATGAAAATATATTGTATTTTGAGGGAGAGAGAAACAACGTATATGTAGAAGTAGCCTTTCAGCATAACGATTCCTACAATGAGAGCGTTTTCAGCTTTGTAAACAATATAAATACTCCTGAAGGCGGCACTCATCTGATGGGATTTAGAAACGCCATCACAAAAACGTTTAACGATTATGCCAGAAATGCAAAACTTTTAAAGGACAGCGAGCCGAATCTGTCCGGCGAGGATATAAGAGAGGGACTTACCGCTATTATAAGCGTAAAAATCGAAGATCCCCAGTTTGAAGGACAGACCAAGCAGAAACTTGGAAACAGCGAGGCAAGAAGCGCGGTTGACAGTATAGTCACCGAACAGCTCACCATATTTCTTGAGATGAATCCCGCAATTGCCAAAACCATCTGCGAAAAGTCAATTTTGGCGCAAAGGGCAAGAGAAGCGGCAAGAAAGGCGAGAGATCTCACAAGAAGAAAGACTGCGCTGGACGGACTTTCGCTTCCCGGCAAGCTTGCCGACTGCTCCGACAAGGATCCTAAAAACTGCGAAATTTATATTGTTGAGGGAGATTCCGCAGGAGGCAGCGCAAAAACCGCCCGCGCCAGAGCGACACAGGCTATTCTTCCGCTGCGCGGCAAGATTTTAAACGTTGAAAAGGCCAGACTTGACAAAATTTACGCAAATGCGGAAATCAAGGCCATGATAACGGCATTTGGAACGGGAATACATGAGGACTTTGACATTACGAAGCTTCGGTATGACAAAATTATACTGATGACTGATGCCGACGTTGACGGCGCACATATAAGCACGCTGCTGCTCACATTTATTTATCGCTTCATGCCTGATCTTATAAAGGAGGGCCATGTTTATCTCGCCAAGCCTCCTTTGTATAAGATTGAGAAAAACAAAAAGGTCTGGTACGCCTACAGCTATGAAGAACTTGACAAAATCCTTCAGGATATAGGAAGGGATCAGAACAATAAGATCCAGCGGTATAAAGGTCTTGGAGAGATGGATGCGGATCAGCTTTGGGAGACTACTATGGATCCCGAGAGAAGAATCCTTCTCAGGGTAAATCTTGACGAGGAAATGGAATCCGAGCTTGATCTTACCTTTACGACTCTTATGGGTGACAAAGTAGAGCCAAGACGTGATTTTATCGTTGAGAATGCCAAGTATGTGAAAAATCTGGATATAAACAGTCTATAACGGCGCTACAAAATTTTTTTTACGTTATTGTGACAGATTGTGAGGAAAAATGAACGACGATATTTTTGATAAGGTTCCGGGCTATGACAAGATTCAGGAAGTAGACTTAAAAGAGAGGATGGAAACCTTTTACATCGATTATGCCATGAGCGTTATTGTGTCCAGGGCCCTCCCTGATGTCAGGGACGGTCTTAAGCCTGTTCAGCGGCGCGTGCTTTATTCCATGGTCGAGTTAAACAACGGGCCGGATAAGCCTCATCGTAAAAGCGCCCGTATCGTTGGCGACACAATGGGTAAGTACCATCCTCACGGAGACAGTTCAATTTACGGCGCCCTGGTCAACATGGCTCAGGACTGGTCAATTCGTTACCCTCTTGTAGACGGCCACGGAAATTTCGGTTCAATGGACGGTGACGTTGCGGCTGCAATGCGTTACACGGAGGCAAGGCTTTCAAAAATTTCTACCCAGCTTCTGGCGGATATTGACAAGGACACGGTTGATTTCATGCCAAACTTTGACGATACGGAAAAGGAACCCGTAGTTCTTCCGAGCCGTTATCCAAATCTCCTTGTAAACGGCACTACGGGAATTGCGGTCGGCATGGCAACAAACATTCCTCCTCATAATCTGCGCGAGGTTGTTGAGGCGGTTGTAAGGATTATTGACAACAGGGTAAACGAAAACAGAGAGACGGATATTGACGAGATACTTCAAATTGTGAAAGCTCCCGATTTTCCTACGGGAGGTCTGATCCTTGGGACAAGAGGATGCGAAGAAGCCTACAGGACGGGACGCGGCAAGATTATAGTCAGGGCCGTTACTGATATCGAGACTCTGCCAAACGGAAAGACGCAGATTGTTGCAACCGAGCTGCCTTATATGGTAAACAAGGCAAACCTTATAATCAAAATCGCCGAGCTGGTAAAGTTAAAAAAGATAGACGGAATTACGGCTATCAGAGACGAATCCAACCGAGAGGGCGTAAGGGTTGTAATTGAGCTCAGAAAAGACGTAAATGCCAATGTGATCCTGAACCAGCTTTATAAGCATACCCAGCTTCAGGATACTTTTGGTGTAATAATGCTGGCTCTTGTAAACAATGAGCCGAAGATAATGAATCTTCTTGATATGCTCATATATTATATTAAGCATCAGGAAGACGTAGTTACAAGAAGGACAAAATACGAGTTAAACAAGGCTGAGGAAAGAGACCATATTTTACAGGGTCTGTTAAAGGCTCTTGATTTTATCGACGAGGTTATCTCTATAATCCGAAGCAGCGAAACTCCGCAGATCGCGAGAGAGAGACTGATGGAGCGTTTTGAGCTCACTGAAGTTCAGGCCAACGCCATTGTGGAAATGCGTCTGCGTGCCCTCACCGGACTTGAGAGGGAGAAGCTTGAAAAAGAGCATGCAGAGCTTGAAGTGCGCATTGCACAGTTAAGAGCTATTCTTGCGGATGAAAAGCTTCTGCTTGGAGTCATAAAGGAAGAAATTCTTGTAATTTCCCAGAAATACGGCGACGACAGGAGAAGCAGGATCAGTTATGATTTAACGGATATTTCCGTTGAGGACATGATTCCTCTTGACAATACTGTGATCGCAATGACAAACCTTGGATATATAAAGAGAATGACGGTAGATAATTTTAAGGCCCAGAACAGAGGCGGTAAGGGTATAAAGGGGATGCAGACCATCGAGGAGGATTTTATCGAAGATCTTTTGATGACTACCACCCATCATTACCTCAATTTCTTTACCAGCCTTGGCAGAGTGTACCGTCTTAAGGCTTACGAAATACCGGAAGCGGGCAGAACGGCGCGCGGTACAGCTATCGTAAATCTTTTGCAGCTTTCGCCCGGAGAAAAGATAACGGCGATGATTCCTATAAGGGAATATGACGAAAACAAGAATCTGTTTATGGTGACAAAAACGGGTATTGTAAAGAAAACTTCGATTAAAGAGTTTGAAAATATCCGCAAAAACGGTCTTACAGCCATTACCTTAAAGGAAGATGACGAGCTGATTGAAGTAAAGTCAACAGATAAAGACAGTGAAATTTTCCTTGTGACAAAGCATGGAATGTGCATACGGTTTAAGGAAACCGATGTGCGTAACACAGGCAGGGCGTCAATGGGCGTAATCGGAATGAATCTGGACGATCAGGATGAGGTTGTCGGCATGCAGCTTCAGAGCCAGGGAAGTTCGCTTCTTGTCGTGTCTGAAAACGGTCTTGGAAAGAGGACGCTTTTAAGCGAATTTAATCTGCAGAAGCGCGGCGGCAAGGGATTAAAATGCTATAAAATCACTGAGAAAACCGGAGACGTCATAGGTGTCAAGGCCGTTGATGATGAAAACGAGATTA
>CANQSE010000009.1 GCA_947626405.1 uncultured Acetatifactor sp.
CTTTGCAAGACGGGAAGGACTTATGTATATGAGCTGAACGGCTTCGGCAGAAAAATGCCGAAGGTGTTTCTGATTTTTACGGTATCGGCGCTTGCGCTGATGGGTGTGCCGGGACTCTGCGGCTTTGTGAGCAAGTGGTATCTTGCCGGCGCCGCCATAGAGAGCGCAACGCCTCTCGGATATCTGGGAGTGGCCGCGTTATTGATATCAGCGCTGCTCACCGCCATCTACATGCTTACAATTGTGGTGAGAGCATTTTTTCCTGGCAGGGATTTTGACTGGGAGACTGTAAAGGATGTAGAGGACCCAAACTGGATGATGATCGTGCCGTTACTTATTTTTACGGTTGTGATCTTTGTATTTGGTCTGCACTCGGGTCCGGTTATCAGCGTTCTTGAGAGTATTTCCAAAACACTGCAGTAAATTGAAGGGGCCGCTATAGCGGCGGAATGTGAGGCATTATATGAGGCTTGAATGGATCCTGGGATTTCTGGTATTTTTCCCGTTTGCGGCGGCGCCTGTAAGCTATTGCGCCGGAGCATGGTGCCTTAAAAGAAACGGAAAGGATCAGGAGAAGCAGGAGACGCTGCGGGATGTGATTGCAGTCCTGTCGGCTGTCTGTGAATTTCTGCTCATGCTGTATCTTGCACTTAAGGCTGCGGGCGCGGTGTCGGCCGGAGAGAGCATCAGGCTCGTGCTTCCCGATATATGCGGCTGGGAGCTTAGCTTCGTGCTGGATGGCTTTCGTCTTTTGTACGGCCTGACAGCCTCATTTATGTGGATGATGGCTTCAATGCTTTCCGTAGAATACATGATGCACCATAGAAACCGCAGCAGGTATTATCTTTTTTTACTTGTGACGCTTGGGGCGACAATGGGAGTTTTCTTCTCATCAAACCTTTATACAACGTTTGTTTTCTTTGAGATTATGTCGTTTACGTCGTATGTGTGGGTTGCTCAGGAGGAGACAGGCGCCGCCTTAAGGGCAGCGGGGACTTACCTTGCTGTGGCTGTGATCGGCGGACTGGCGATGCTGATGGGTATACTTCTCTTAAACAGGATGCTTGGCGTTTTGGAGATTTCCGAGCTCTCACGTGCGGCCGCGGCATATGAAAACAAGGGACTTCTGTATGCGGCGGGAGGCTGTATGCTGGTGGGATTCGGGGCTAAGGCCGGCGCGTTCCCGCTTCATATCTGGCTGCCAAAGGCTCACCCTGTGGCTCCGGCTCCTGCTTCGGCGCTCTTGTCCGGCATCCTGACAAAGACAGGTATTTACGGGACGCTGATCTTAAGCTGCAGCCTGTTTCTTCATGACAGATACTGGAGCGTGCCCGTGCTTGGAATCGGCGTGGCGACCATGCTGGGCGGCGCGGTGCTTGGTGTGTTTTCAATAGATCTAAAGAGAGTCCTGGCCTGTTCTTCGATGTCGCAGATCGGATTTATACTGGTCGGCATCGGGATGCAGGGGATGCTGGGGGAAGAAAACGCGCTGGCGGTACACGGCACGTTTCTTCATATGGTGAATCACTCTTTGATCAAGCTTGTGCTTTTCCTTGCGGCGGGCGTGATATATATGAACGCCCATTCACTGGATCTGAACGAGATAAGAGGGTTCGGCCGAAAGAAGCCGCTGCTGGCGTGCATATTTCTGACGGGCGCACTTGCAATATCGGGCGTGCCGTTTTTTGGCGGATATGTGAGCAAGACCCTGCTCCACGAGAGCATACTGGAGTACGGAAGCACGCCGTGGATGAAGCTTACGGAGTGGCTTTTCCTGTTGTCGGGAGGACTCACGGCGGCATATATGACTAAGCTCTTTGCCGCGATCTTTGTAGAAAAAAACGAAGACAAAGCGCGTCAGGAGAAATACGATCGGAAAGTTCCCTACATGAACATTATCACAAAGACCGCGCTTGCCGGAAGCGCCCTGGTGCTGTTTGTATGGGGAGTCCTGCCTTCCCTGACTATGGATCCGGCGGCTGTCCTTGCACAGAGATTTATGGGACTGGAAGACGAGGGTGCGGCCGTGTCATATTTTTCTTTGGAGAATTTAAAAGGTGCGGCCATATCGCTTGGAATCGGCGCCATAGTCTATATCTTTTTTGTCAGGAAATGCCTTATGAAGCGGCGTGAGGGCGCCTCTGCAAAAGCTTACGTGAACGCATGGCCGCGGTGGCTTGATCTGGAAGAACTTATTTATCGTCCGGTGCTTATAAAGATTTTCCCTGCGATTTTCGGAGTGCTGTGCAGAATACTGGACGGCTTTGTCGATACGGCGGTTGTGCTCCTGCGCAAAACTCTGTACAGGGACAGTCCGCTGCCGTACGAGCGTCCGGAGGGAAATGCGCTCACTGTGCTTATTGGCCGGCTGCTTAACGGTATTCAGGCAGTCGGAAATATAACGTGGCGCAGACAAAGGCAGTCGCACAGGGATTATAAGCATCTGACAGCCATGAAAATGGAGGAATTTAAGGAAAGCGGCCTTGTGATACAGCGAAGCCTTTCATTCGGTCTTTTGCTGTTTTGCGTGGGACTTTCCCTGACCCTGGTGTATTTGATATTATGGTGACTGACCGCTCAGATTTGCGACGTAACAGTTTGGCCTTTCCCTTGCAAGTCACGCCCGGTACTGCCGATGTTCTCCTGACAGACCGTGCGTGCACGTCGGCACTTGGCGAGGTACTTTCGAGCCTGGTGTCCGTTACGTGCTAAGCCGAGCGGAAGCGCGTCTGACAGGAGAATATCGGCAGTACCGGGCTGAATAAGGCGGAGGGGCCGAACCGTTATTTTACGGTGCGTCCTGATCCACTTTTACGACGCATCTTGATCCACTTTGCTGTTGAAAACTTCAGCGGGTATTGTTAAAATAATAAGTGGAATATTGTTCCTTACCGGAGGTAAACATGGAAATAGTAAGACTGCAGATATCATGTATGATTCTGGTGGCGCTCATAGCGCTTCTGTATTATTCCGCTCAGAGGAAGCATGGATATTACCATACGCTTTTTTCAACGCTGTTGTGCTGCACGGAGATATATCTGGGGATAAATCTTGGCTCAGTCTATGTCATCGAGCGGTACGCCGACGCGTCTCCCCTTATCATAAAGCTTGTATTTGGGTCTTATTACGCCATGCTGGTGATTCTGACATATGTGGCGTTTCTCTATGTGGTGAAGGTTATAAAGGAAAATTATCAGGAATCCAGGATCAAGGGATACAGGTGGAGTATTCCGGTCGTTGTCGCCCTGGTCTTTCTTGTGTTTTCTCCCTTTGAGATCAGAACCTTTAAGAGAGGAAGCTATGCCTTCAGCATATCGGTTTATGTGTCCTGCATCGTGGTCATATTTTATATTCTGACGGTGTTTGGTCTTTTTATAAGGTACTGGAAATCCATAAATCAGAAAAAACGTCAGATTATAATGGGTGTTGCGGTTGTGACATCAGGAGCCGTTTTTTTGCAGACAGTGTTCCACACCGCAAGCATAACCGCGTTTGCCGTGACACTTCTTGTTGTGGGTCTGTATCTGAGTGAGGAGAGTCCGGACGTAAAGCTTATTCAGGAGCTGCAGAAGGAGAAGGCGCGGGCGGACGCCGCGAACAATGCGAAGTCGCAGTTCCTTGCAAATATGTCCCATGAGATGCGCACGCCTATCAACGCCATCATGGGAATGAACGAGATGATCCTGAGGGAGACGCAGGAGGAGGAGACAAAGGAACACGCCATAGACATAAAAAATGCCGCTCAGATCCTGCACAGCCTTATAAACGACACGCTGGATCTGTCCAAGATAGAATCCGGAAAGATGGAGATTGTTCCGGTTGAGTATCATTTAAGCAGCCTTATCAACGACCTTGTAAACATGGCCTCGGTCCGTGCGAACGCAAAGAATCTGGAGCTTAAGGTCAATGTGGATCCGGATCTTCCCTCGGTTTATTACGGAGACGACGTCAGGATCCGCCAGGTTGTGACAAATATCCTCACAAACGCCGTTAAATACACAAAAGAGGGTTCGGTGACGCTGACGGTGAAAAAGAAGATGGTTGTTGACGGGCTGGCCGTGATACATTTTTCCGTAAAGGACACAGGCGTGGGGATCAGACCGGAGGATATGTCAAAGCTGTACGGAGCCTTTGAGCGGATTGATGAGAGGGAGCACCGCCAGGAGGAGGGAACAGGTCTTGGCATGAGCATCACCATGAAGCTTCTTGAATTGATGGGAAGTAAAATAGAGGTGGAGAGCGAATACGGAAAAGGCTCCGAATTTTATTTTGATTTGGAGCAGAGGATCATAAATCCAAGTCCTATGGGAGATTTTCACGAGAGCATAAAACAAATGGCAAAGGATTACGACTACCGTGTTTCCTTTACGGCGCCGGACGCCGAGGTGCTTGTCGTGGATGATAACGAAATCAACAGAAAGGTCTTTATCGGTCTTTTAAAGCAGACAAAGATCAAGGTCGTTGAAGCCGCAAGCGGCAGAGAATGTCTGGATCTCGTAAAAGAGAAGCATTTTGATCTGATCTTTCTGGACCATATGATGCCGGAGATGGACGGAATAGAAACTCTGCAGCACATGAAGGAGCTTTCTGCAAATGAAAACAAGTGCAGCGAAACTCCCGTGATTATTCTCACCGCCAATGCAATAACGGGCGCAAAAGAAGAATATATGCAGAAGGGCTTTGACGAATATCTCGCAAAGCCTATTGTGCCGGAGAAGCTGGAGGATCTGATCTACCGGATGCTGCCAGGGGAGCTTTTGAAGGAAACTCAGGGTAAGGTGCCGGAAGACGCGCAGAAGAACGTGAAAGAGGAAGAAAAGCTTCCCGAGCTTCCTCAGATTGAGGGCGTGGACTGGAGTTACGCGAGACTGCACCTGCCGGACGACGCTCTGATCCGCTCCACGGCCGAAGATTTCAGGCGCCGGCTTGAGACGGAAAGGGAGCTGGTGGAAGGGCTGGAGAGAGAGTCAGCTTCCGACGAAGGTCTGAAGAATTACCGCATAGAGGTCCACGCGCTTAAGAGCTCGGCGGCCATGATAGGAATAATGCAGCTTTCCGCGCTTTCCGCGCTGTGCGAGCGTGCGGCTATAGACGGTGACAGACAAAGGATCGGGCTGCTTACGCCGATTCTCTCGGAGCAGATCACGCTGTACATGAACAGGCTTGAACCTTTTGCGCGTAAAGCGGCTGATAAAAAGACACTGGATCTCACGGAGACGGCGGCATTGTTGGACATGGTTAAGACAGCCATGCAGCAGCTTGATTTTGACGCCGCTGACGGCGCAATGGCGTCATTGAGGGAATACGGCTTTGAGGGAGAAGCCGCGCAGCTTATCGAAGCGCTGGACGCTCAGGTGTCGGCTCTTGACGCCGAAGGGGCTGTGGAAACCGCCGACATGCTCGCCGGGCTTTTGAAGGGATAATTTGATTAATATATGCGCTGAGACGCACACGGGGGTGTAAATTTGAAAAAAATACTATTTATCGGAAAATTTAATTCCCTTACGGAGGACACAAATTTCTTCCTTGGACAGTATTTTACGGTGCAGCTTTGCTCGGAAAGCCCGGACGCCGTTAAGGGGATGTTAAAAATGTGCGGGCCGGACCTGGTGCTTATAAGCCTGGTGGGATTAAACTCCGATTTTTCCCCTGTGTTCAGGGAGATCGAGGTAAATTATAAGAGAATGCCCGTTATTACATTCGGCACAGAGAATGAGAAGGCGGAATTTAAGGATTTCTACGCAAACAGCCAGTTTCAGTTTATGAAACGCCCCATCAGCAATCCCGAGCTTTTGTACGGAATATGCAGACGCCTGAATCTGGATCCTGACGAGCTGGAGCAGCAGAAGAAAGAGCGCGCGGGAAGGGTAAAAAAACATGTCCTTCTTGTGGACGACGACCCGACGCTGCTTCGCAGCCTGAAGTCCCTGCTCCAGGAGGAATATAAGGTTTCCATAGCGGTCTCGGGCGCGCAGGCAATGATGATTCTGGGAAAGGGTATGCCGGATATAATATTCCTGGACTATGAGATGCCTGTGTGCGACGGAAGACAGACTCTTAAGATGATTCGTGAGATGGAGGAAACCAGGGATGTACCTGTAGTATTCCTGACGGGCGTGGCTGACAGGCAGCATGTACAGGCGATCCTCGACCTGAAGCCTGCGGCGTACCTTTTGAAACCGCCTGTAGCGGCTACAATTATCAAAATGATAGAAGACTTGACTTGACGAAGACTTGACTTAATAACGTGACGGAAATAATGTGATGGAAATAACGTGACGGAAATAAAAAAGGGCTGCGGAAGCAGCCCTTTTTGTGTACTGTTATATGTGAAAAAATTTACTCCGCGTTTTCCGTTTTTTCAGCCTTCTTTTTGCTCTTTGCGTTTACAAGGAAGAAGCTGCACAGAGCGGCAATGATATAGAGGACGATGGTGGCGTACAGCACGGCCTGATAACCGGTGGGGTTCACTGTATTTCCGTCGATTGGTTCCTCTTTACCGAAATGCTTTACTATAAATGCGGACATCTGGTTTCCGGTCAGTCCGGCGATTGCCCAGGCGGAAAGAGTAATACCGTGGATGGCGCTGATATTCTTCATGCCGTAATGGTCGGAGAGCAGTGTGGGCACGTTGGAGAAGCCGCCGCCGTATCCTGCGTTTACAACAAACAGCAGAATAAGCACAAGCACCATGAGGATGGTGGAGTCCTTACCGTTTACTATACCCTGTGTGGCGATGACAAGTCCGGTTGCCACGATGGAAAGGATCAGCATAATCTTGTAAATTGTGTTTCTGTCCTTAAATGTGTCTGCCCAGGCGGAAAATCCAAGACGGCCGCCCGCGTTGAAAATTGCGGTAACGGATGTGAGAACACCGACCATGCCTGCCAGACCGATGCACTTGATAATCATCTTTTCCTGTGAAATCAGAGCCAGGCTGCAGGTAATATTTAAGTAGAACATAATCCAGATGCCGATGAAGGTGACGGGCTTTTGTCTGATTACGTCGATAGCCCTCGAGCCCTTTTCCGTGGAGGTGGCCTCATGCCATCCGGCGGGTTTTGCCAGAAGGAGATGTCCCACGAACATCATCACAAAGTAAACGGCAGCAAGAATATAGAACATTTTGTAGATGCCGCCTTCTCCAAGGGATTTCAGCATGGCTTCCATGATGGGGCTCGCGATTGCCTTTGCGGCGCCGAAGCCTGCGACGGCCAGTCCGGTTGCCAGACCCTTTCGATCCTCAAACCAGAGCATCAGGGTCTTTACAGGGGAGAGGTATCCGGTGCCAAGGCCGATTCCCATGATAAATCCATAGCACAGATAGATGCCGATCAGGGACACAAGATTATGGGTATGTTCGCCGCCGTACCAGATAAAGAATCCGGTGCCGGCCATGCCCGCCGCGAAGCATATGGCGGAAATCAGCGAGGATTTATGTATATCCTTTTCAACGATATTTCCAAGAAAAGCCGCCGACATTCCGAGGAAGAAAATGGCGAAGCTGAACGCCCACTCGGTAGCGCCCTTGGTAAATCCGATATAATCGGGATATCCTGACTGAAAATCGACCAGCAGTACACCGTGCCGATGCTGCAGTGAAGTAAAAGCGCCGGAATCGCGGCACGGATCCATTTGTTTTGAATGTTTTTCATATTTTACACTTATCCTTTCTTAAACTTTGAAACGACTTAATTTTACTCCTTATCAGAAAGGATTTCAAGGGTTATTCGCCATTTTATCAGCGAAGGCAACAGACGCGCTTTCGCTCGGTTTCGCACGTAACGGACACCAGGCTCGAAAGTACCTCGCCAGGTGCCGACCGCTCAAACGGTCTGCCGGGAGAACATCGACATTACCGGACTGAATACAGCGTGACTGAATACAGCAGAGCGGCAATAATTTTGAGAGATTTTTCAGGACTAATAAGGTCATATGAAAAACAAAAATTTAATCAATAATACAAAAGACAAATTCCTAAATTTACAGGACAACCGAAAATAAGCAGAATAAATAAAGTCAATTAATAAATTAAAAATAATCATTGTGTTTAGTTAAAAGCTGTGATACCATAGAACAATCAGACAGTAAAAAGCATTTTGAGAGGGAGATTGAAGACTATGGAAAAAGCAGCGAAAGACTTAAAGTCAAGGGCGGATGCGATTCGCAGAAAATATGTGAAATCTTACCATATGCCGCCAAAGGTTACTTATGACTGGGTGAAGAAGGACAGCATTGAGAAGGCTCCGATCTGGTGCAGCGTGGACCTCAGGGACGGCAATCAGGCGCTGATCGATCCGATGAGCCTGGAGGAAAAGCTTGAATTTTTTCAGATTCTTGTTGATATCGGTTTTAAGGAAATTGAAGTGGGCTTTCCCGCTTCCTCGGATACGGAATACAATTTTATACGCGCTTTGATAGAGCGAAATATGATTCCTGACGATGTGACGATTCAGGTGCTGACACAGGCCAGGGAGCATATCATACGCAGGACATTCGAGGCGGTGGAGGGAGCGCCGCATGCGGTGATCCATCTCTATAATTCCACATCTGTCGAGCAGAGGGAGCAGGTGTTTAAAAAAGACAGGGCAGCCATCAAAAAGCTTGCTGTGGACGGAGCTGACCTGCTCAGGAGACTTGCGGAGCGCACGGAAGGAAATTTTACCTTTGAGTACAGCCCCGAGAGCTTTTCGCAGACGGAGGTTGATTACGCGCTGGAGGTCTGCAACGCGGTTCTTGACGTGTGGAGACCCACTCCGGATCACAAGGCAATCATCAACCTTCCCACCACGGTTCAGGTTGCTATGCCGCATGTGTTTGCGTGCCAGGTGGAATATATGAATAAAAACCTTAAATATCGGGACAGCGTCGTCTTGAGCGTTCACCCCCACAACGACAGGGGCTGCGGCGTCAGCGATGCGGAATTTGGCGTGCTTGCCGGTGCGGACAGGGTGGAGGGCACTTTGTTTGGCAACGGGGAGCGAACCGGAAACGTTGACATCGTGACTCTCGCGCTGAACATGATGTGCCACGGAGTGGACAGCGGACTGGATTTCTCAAACATTATGAAGATAAGGGAGGCTTACGAGAGGTTTACGGGTCTTAAGGTCCACGAGCGCACGCCCTATGCGGGGGATCTTGTGTTTACCGCATTTTCGGGATCCCACCAGGATGCAATCAGTAAGGGAATGACATGGCTTAAAGAGGGAAAGAGCGGAGATCGCTGGGATGTTCCGTATCTTCCCATCGATCCGGCGGATGTCGGCAGAGAGTACGAATCCGATGTAATAAGGATCAACAGCGTTTCGGGAAAAGGCGGAGTTGCGTTTGTGCTCAAGCAGCAGTTCGGTTTTTCGCTGCCCGCGGCGATGAAAGAGGAGGTGGGCTATCTGGTGAAGGGCGTGTCCGACAGGCGCCACCAGGAGCTGCTCCCCGCAGAGATATATTCGATATTTGAAGAAAATTATATAAAGCCCCGCAGCGTATTTCGCGTGCCGGAGTGTCATTTTAAGCAGGAGCGCGGGATCCAGGCGGAGGTTACCATAGAGCAGAACGGGGAACGGAGAGTGATCCGCAGTCAGGGAAACGGTCGTCTGGATGCGGTCAGCAACTGTCTCAAGATATATTTCGGTATAAGCTATGAGCTCTCGGTTTATGAGGAGCACGCCATATCAAAGGGATCGAGCTCCAGAGCGGCGGCCTACGTGGGAATTGTCCAGGACGGGAGGTCTTACTGGGGCGTAGGCGTCGATGAGGATATCATAAAGGCCTCAATTGCGGCGCTTGCGTCGGCTGTAAACAAGCTGACGGCGGAACAGCATATTACAAACGGCAGGGAAGAAAGAATCGTAGAAATCATAAGCTTTATACAAAACGACTATAAGAATGTTACATTGGAAAGCCTGTCGGAAGCGTTCCACCTCTCCAGACCTTATCTCTCCAAATATATTCGGGAAAAGGCGGGGATGACCTTCCAGGAGGTGGTGAAAAAGGAGCGGATGAAGAAAGCCCGCTCGCTTCTTCGCCAGACGGAACAGACGGTGGAGGCCATTGCCGCGGAGGTAGGATATGAAAACGCGGAGCACTTCAACAGGCTGTTTAAGAAAACCTACGGGATGACTCCCGTTCAGTACAGGAAGCAGGGACAGAACTAAAACGGTTCCACCACTGTATGCTCTACTTTATTATAGCGAAGCTCCAGAAATTCAGCGCGGTTTTTAGTGTACATTTTTTTCAGCTCGTCTGTATACCCGACGACTACCCAGGGAAAAGCGGCATCTATTTTCCTCAGTATCTCAAGAAGTATGGCTTCGTTTGGCATCATGATTGAGACAGGATTTTTATGACCGTCCACATAGACCATCAGGTTATAGGTTGTACCGGTCTTTATGCCGTTGGTCCTGTGGGTGGTCGTAGTCTGGTAAACCCACTGGATTTTTGAGTTTATGATGGCCTGGGGTTTTGAGCCCTGCATGTAAAAGGTAAATATTCTGCCAAGGCGGAAATCCCCGTTTTTGGTGAACACAGCGGCGGAGTTGAAATCGGATTCAGCGTAGGATTCCGACATTCCGGCTTCGGAAATGGTGTTTTTAAGATCCTTAAGAGTTTTGCCGTTGGAAGCGTTTACGATTCTCAAAATACCGAAAACGATAAGCCCTATGCCTATGACAAAAAAAGCCGAAAATGCTATTTCATCCAGAAGCTTGTTGCTTGTTACGTCAATGTAATACGGAATCGTAATGGCGTCGATTTCATCGTCGGTAAAATAGTCTTCAAAAAAATCATGGAAGTATTTATATTCTTCACTGCCCATTTTTCTGACTGTTCCGGAGAGACTGACGGATTCGGAAAGATCTCCGTCAATGGTGCTGTCAAGGATTTTGTCCATTTCATCCTCATAGGAAGTGGGAAACTTGATGCCCATAAAATATTCTTCGTCTCCGGTGGGTATGACGCAGCTATAGCTTGTGGTTTTGCGTGTGTTTGTCTTTGTGTTGCGCTCGTACCGTTCCAGATAGTAACCGTAGTTTTGCGTAACTTCCAGGTCCACCTTCTGCCCCTTAAGATCCTCGGCGCTGATTTTGGAAAAATCCGCATAGCCTGTCACAGTGTAATAGGCGCCCTTCCACGAGACGGCGATCAGCACAATGCCTATGACGAAAAGCAGAATAGACAGCGCCAGAGAAGATTTTACAGCTTTTTTTCTGAGTGATTCAAACATGTTTTCCCTCCTGATGAGATAAATTTACAGAAGCGTTTTGCTTCCTTTACAAATATAAATTACTACATAATAAGCGGTTTTACAATATTTTTACAATATAATTCAGGTGAAAATAAACCTAAATCCTGAAAAAAATGTGAAATAGCTTCACATTTTTAACAAAATGCTGTAAAATAGGCAGAGTGATCTGAATACGGATCCGGTAAGAAATTTTTGAGAAGGAGACATAAGTCATGTCCGACAAAAAAACAAAGGATCAGAATAATAAATCCGAAACAAACGAAAAGAACGAAAAGGTAGTCACAAGATATGACCTGAAAATGCAGAGAAGGAGAGAGCAAAAGAAAAAGGAGGAGCGGGAGAAAAAGATCGCCAGGGCGGCGGGCATACTGATTGTTATAGCCGCGGTCTGTTTTGTGCTTTCCTTTCCGATCCGCTCATGGCTTACCGTCCATGGCACATATGTGATCCTGGATGGAGAGAAGGTCTCGCGGGTGGAGTACGACTACAATTATTATACGCTGTTAAATAATTATATGTCGGCCAACAGCTATATGTTAAGCTATATGGGACTGGATCTGAGCGGAGATCTCTCAAAGCAGATGTATTCCGACACGCTCACCTGGAAGGATTACTTTGATCAGCAGACCGTGGAAAATATGCTTACCGCGATAGCCATACGCAGGGAAATGGAAGCGGAGGGCTTTGACTACGACGGTACGGAGGAATACGAATATTATCAAAATGTTCTGGAGCAGTCGGCAAAGGAGGAGGGCATCAGCACTGCGGAGTATATAAGGAATCTGTACGGTCCGTATGCCACCGGCAAAAGAGTGGAGGGCTACGTTAAGGACAGCCAGAAAATCAGCGCGTATCTGGAGCATGTAGCCGACGTCAAGGCACCTTCTGACGATGATATACAGAAGTATTACGAGGAAAACAGTAACGATTATGACCACCTGGATTACCATCTGCTCACGGTTTATGCGGAGCTTCCCACCGAGCCCACTGAACTGGCGGATCCGGTGGAGGAATCCGATCAGGAGACATCGGGGGAAAGTGAAACCTATCAGCCTTCCCAGGCTGAGATCGACGCCGCCATGGAAAAGGCAAATGCCAAGGCAGAGGAGTTAAAAAGCGAAATCATGGTACAGGGGGAGGCGTACGTAAATACGTCCCGTGCAAATACAAATTACTATGTGGTTGACTGGCTCTTTGACCCTGAGAGAAAGAAGGGCGACGTAACCGTTATAGAAAATACCTATGGAAACTGTTATTATGTGGTGTCATTTGAGGATCGCTACATTGATCCGGACAACACGGTGAATATCAGGCTGATTATGGCGGACAGCGGAAAAGGCCAGGCCATTCTGGACGAGTGGAAATCGGGAGATGCCACGGAGGAAAGCTTTGCCCTGATTGCGGACAAGTATAACGATCCCGTAAATTTTTCCGTAAAAGGCGGACTTATTGAGGACCTCGAGATTGGTGAGCTGGATGCGAAGATTTCCGGCTGGCTTGGAGCAGAGGAGCGCGTGTGCGGAGATGCGGCTGTCATATCGCCGGATGGATCTTCTGTCGATTATGTGTTTTATTTTGTAGGCGCGGGCGATCCTGTCTGGAAGACTTCGATCAGGGAAACGCTGCGCACCCAGGCAAAAGAGGATTTCATTGACGGACTGACGGAAGGGATGACAGTGGAGGACCCCCATCACAATCTGAATTACCTTAGCGTGCAGGCGCAGCAGGAAGCTCAGAGCCCGCAGCCGTCCGGAACGAACGAGATGGATGAATCCCAGAGCCCGCAGCCGTCCGGAACGAACGAGACGGATGAAGCTCAGAGCCCGCAGCCGTCCGGAGCGGACGAGACGGATGAATCCCAGAGCCCGCAGCCATCCGGAACGGATGAAGCGGATGAATCCCAGCAGTGACCTTTCAGAAGACAATTCAGGCGGTGGGAGCTTCTCACCGCCTTTTTGAGAACGGAAAAGGTAAAATGCCTTTGAAAAATGACACTCGAGTCGGAAAGAGGTGAGAAGCATCAGAATACAGGTGCCGGAGAAAGCGAGACGAATCATAGACGGACTTTTTGAGGAAGGGTATGAAGCGTACGTGGTGGGAGGATGTGTTCGGGATTCCATTCTGGGACGCACGCCTCAGGATTGGGACATTACCACCTCTGCAAGACCGGAACAGGTAAAGGCGTTGTTTCCCCGCACTGTGGACACCGGTATTCAGCACGGGACCGTGACCGTCCTGCTCGGCGGGGAGGGTTATGAAGTCACAACCTACCGAATCGACGGAAAGTACGAAGACGGCAGACATCCCGTGGATGTGACGTTTACCCCGAGTCTGGAGGAGGATTTAAAAAGGCGGGATTTCACCGTAAACGCCATGGCCTACAATGACAGAAAGGGCCTTGTGGATATTTTCGGAGGTCTTGGCGATATCAGGGATAAAGTTATCCGCTGTGTGGGCGACCCCTCTGAGCGGTTTGGGGAGGATGCCCTGAGGATCCTTCGAGCTCTCAGGTTTTCCGCGCAGCTTGGCTACGATATTGAAAAAAATACCATGGAAGCAATAAGACGCCTGGCTCCGGAACTGAAAAAGATCAGCGCGGAGCGGATTCAGGCGGAGCTTGTCAAGCTCCTGCTCTCCCCTCATCCCGAGCGTTTGCAGGAGGTATATGACGCTGGTGTCACAAAAGTTTTTCTGCCTGAGTTTGACGCCATGATGGAGACTCCGCAGAGACATCCTCATCACTGTTACAGCGTGGGTGTTCACACGCTTCACGTTCTGTCCCGCGTAAGGTCTCACAGGGTTTTGCGTCTGGCGGCGCTTTTCCACGATGTTGGGAAGCCGCTTACGATGACATGTGATGACGACGGGACTACGCATTTTCACGGTCATGCCGTAAAGGGAGCGGAGCTTACGCAGGACATTCTGCGGAGGCTGAAATTTGACAACGATACGATTGGCAGAGTGTGCAGGCTCATTTTTTACCATGATTACGGAAACAATGTGCGGCCTGATATCCGCATGGTAAGGCGGGCGGTAAACAGGATCGGCGAGGATGCCTTCCCGTGCCTCTTTGACCTGAAACGGGCTGATATTATGGCACAGAGCGATTATATGAGACAGGAAAAGCTGGAGAGTCTGGCTCTCTGGGAGGAGCTGTACCGCAGGATTTCGGACGAGGGACAGTGTGTTTCCCTGAAAACGCTGGCGGTCACGGGAGCGGATCTCATAGGGATCGGAATGGAGCAGGGTAAAGAGCTGGGAGTGATGCTTAAGAAGCTTCTGGAGCTTGTTTTGGATGATCCTGAGCTCAATCATAAGGACATACTGCTTGCGAAAGCGCAGGATATGCTTTTTAAAGGGTAACATACTTTCATAAGACCTCTCATAAGATAGGTTAGGAACCGCACTGTCAACGCGGTGACGAAAACGATCAGGAGGGGCCGGAAGTGAATGACAAAGCGGTAGATTTACTGGAGCAGTATGAAATTGAAGTGCTGCGCACAAGAAAAGGCAGAGGCGCCATCTTGTGCGACACGGATCAGGGATGCCTGATTCTTAAGGAATATGTAGGAAATATAGACAAAATAAGGATTCAAAATCTTTTGCTGCAACAGATAGACCAAAAAGGACCTGTCAGGGCGGAACGCATCCTGCCCGCAAGGGACGGATCGCTTGCTGTCCGCGACGCGGACGGCGCATATTATGTGCTGAAGACCTGGACGGAAGGGCGGGAGTGCAACATTTACGACAGGGCGGAATGCAGCCTTGCCGTGAGTCTGCTTGCCAGGCTCCATAAGTGCATGGAGCTGCCCAAAGACACCCCCGGACTGCCTGTGCCGTTTTCTCCGTGCAAGGAATATGAGAAGCATAACAGGGAGCTTAAGAAGGTAAAAAAATATCTGAAGCAGAAGGGGCAAAAGACCTGGTTTGAGATCAGCCTTTTAAACACTTTTGATTTATTTCTGGAGCAGGCCGAAGAAACGGCCGAGGAATGGACGCGTTACAGCGTCAGGCTTCCAAAGTCTGCAGACGACGTGGTGACATTCTGCCACGGAGATTACCAGTACCATAACATTCTTAAAAACGGCGAGGACTGGCTTCTGGTAAACTTTGAAAAATGCCTGATAGATGATCCTGTAAGGGATCTCTGCCTTTTGATGAGAAAGCTCCTGGAAAAGGGAAACTGGTCTGTTCCGCTTGGCGCTGAGCTTCTGGAGACCTACGAGAGGGAAAAGCCCCTGTCCGCAATGAGCAGGATCGATTTGTATTACAGGATGGCGTACCCCGAAAAATTCTGGAAGATTGTGAATTTCTACTACAATTCCGGGAAAGCGTGGATACCGGGCAGAAATTTGGAGAAACTGGAAAAGCTTATAGCGCAGGAAAAAGATAAGCAGCATTTTTTGGATGAGGTATTCCGCAGAGTGGCGGGTTGACCCCGTCTCAGTCAGGAGAAAAACGTGATACACAATAACAGAGAAAAAACAGGAAAAAGGGCGGCGTGGATTTCAGCATTTATTGCCGCGGCAATGCTTACGGCGTGTTCCATGCCGTCTTCCGGCGACGGGAGCGCGGATCCGTCTCCGTCTCCAACGCGGTACGACACGGGATTTGAGGTCACGGGTCCTGACAGCTTTGACTCGGCGGACACTGCCGTGCTTGCAGACTGGAACACGGAGGAAAACACTCTCACCTTTTTAAATCCCGACCTGGGAAAGAGGTACACTCTCTCAGTGGACGGCACTACAAGACTTTACGACAAATACGGAGACGCCATTGCTCTTGGCCAGCTTCAGAAAGGCGATATCGTGGATGTTACCTTTTTAAAGTCAAAGAAGCACCTGACGACTCTGCAGCTTTGTCCGAGGGCATGGGTTTATGATAACGCGGAGCGCTATGAATTTGATACGCTCCGCAGCGAGGTCACCGTTGGCTCTGAGGTTTTTAAGCTTACGTCAAACACGCTGTTTTTTTCGGAGGGCAGAAATATCGAGAGCATGGATTTAAATCCCGCCGATGTCCTGACCTTCTGCGGTATAGACAGCCAGGTCCTTGCGATACGTGTCGATAAGGGACACGGTTATCTGCGCCTTGAAAACGACGAAAAATTTCTGGGCGGCTGGATCGAGATTGGACAGGCTGTAATACAGAGGATAACGGAGGATATGCTTGTGCCGGTCCCGGAGGGCAGCTATCAGGTCACGGTGAGCAATAAGGGAGGCGGAGGAACAAAGAGCGTGTTGATCCGGCGAAATGAGGAAACCGTGCTCGACATCGGGGATCTGGAAATACCGGAGCCTCTTTACGGAATGGTTCTCTTTGCATTAAATCCCTCAAACGCAGAGCTTTATATTGACGGAGACCTAACCGATCCTTCCGGCCCGGTCTCGCTTGAATACGGCCTGCACCAGCTCATTGCCAGAGCCCAGGGGTACAAGACCGTAACGCAATATATCAGGGTGGCTCAGGAATCAGTGGGTATAAACGTCGAACTGGATGCGATGGAGACGCCGTCTTCCGATAAAAGCGATGATAAGTCGGATGATAAGACGGATGATGAGACGACGTCTTCCGGTGAGGCAAGGGAAGGTTATTATAAGGTATATATTGACGCGCCTGAGGGAGTGGAGGTTTACCTGGATGGAAACTATATCGGCATTTCTCCCTGCAGCTTCGCAAAGACAGAGGGCACTCACATTATAACTCTCAGAAAGACGGGATATACCACGCGCAGCTACACAATAGAGGTGAACAGCGAGGAGAAGGATATTTCATATTCCTTTGATGATCTGGCGGCCGCGTCTTCACCGCTGGACAGCAGTGTTTCCGACATGTGGAATAGTTTGCTGGATTCCGCGAGCAATTAAGTTCAGGGTTTTTTTTCAATAAAAACTGCAATTTTTAACTAAATTTCATAAAAAGACTGCAAATCTAAGGAAAAAGCCTTGACAAAGAGGTAAAAAACGGATATATATTATATAGACGTCTTACAAAAACGTCTGCACCACAGAAATACTTAATGGAAACTCATTAGAGGAGGAGTTCAATATGAACAAGACAGAGTTAGTTGCAGCACTGGCTGATCAGGCCGGTGTATCCAAGAAGGACGCCGAGAAGGTTTTAAAGGCTTTCACCGATGTGGTTGAGAGCGAGCTGAAGAAGGGCGGAAAGGTTCAGTTGGTTGGCTTTGGTACTTTTGAGGTATCTGAGAGAGCTGCAAGAGAAGGCAGAAATCCCGCTACCCTTAAGCCGATTAAGATTCCCGCATCCAAGGCTCCCAAGTTTAAGGCAGGCAAGGCGCTTAAGGATGCCCTCAATTAATAAAATCTGTTGATTAAAGCGGAGAACCTTCCCGGGTTCTCCGTTTTTCTAATATAGAACCGCAAGTAAGAGTAAAACGCTCCGGAACGAGGATTATCATGAGATTAGACAAATACCTGAAAGTATCAAGACTTATCAAGCGCAGAACTGTGGCAAACGAGGCATGCGACGGCGGCAGGGTAATGATAAACGGCAGACCAGCCAAGGCCTCCTCCAACGTGAAGGAAGGGGATGTGATAACCGTCTCCTTTGGAAACAGGGAGGTAAAGGTTGAAGTGCTGAGTGTAAAGGAACCCGTGAGAAAAGAGGAGACGGCCGAGCTTTTCAAATATATTTAGACTCTTTTTTAAGCTGTTCTGATATCACCGCAGCCCACATATACTTTATAGTGGAAAGCCGGGCGTGATCCGGCCTTCCGGACAAGGAGGGGCCAATGGAAGATATCAACAGCAGCGCACGGATGCACAAGGTTACTATGACAAACCGCAAAAGCTGTGCGGTAAACGGAGTAAACGACGTTCTGTCCTTTGACGAGCACGAAATCCTTTTGGAGACTTCTCAGGGCATGCTTATGATTAAGGGGGAAGATCTTCACGTAAGCAGGCTCACGCTGGATAAAGGGGAAGTGGACGTGGACGGAAAGATCGACAGCTTCACCTATTCAGACGTATCCGCCGGCGGCAAAAAGAATGAATCGCTTTTAAGCAGGCTGTTTCGGTAACGGATATGG
>CANQSE010000010.1 GCA_947626405.1 uncultured Acetatifactor sp.
GGAGCTCTTCCCGGTGATCGACAAGGACGGCTTTGCCAAGCCGGCGCTGCTGATCTTGCTGGAAGAGCTGGAGCAGGCAGGGATCGAGGAGATCGGTCTGATCATCAGCCCGGAGGACCGGGAAGCGTTCGACAAGCTGTTCAAGCGGGATCTGACGATCGAGTATTATCGGAAGCTGCCCAAGGCGCTGCGGGAGATCAACGTGACGATCCAGCGGCTGGGGAGCAAGATCACGTACATCGAGCAGAAGGAGCAGCTGGGGTTCGGGCACGCGGTGTACCAGGCGAAGGAGTTCGCCGGGGAGGAGCCGGTGCTGATGCTGCTGGGGGATCACCTCTATTCCACGGACAACGCGAAGAACTGCTCGGCGCAGCTGATCGACGCGTTCGAGAAGAGCGGGCAGGCGACGGTGTCGCTGGACGAGGCGGAGCTTGGGCACGTGATGCACTATGGGATCCTCACGGGGCGGTTCCAGGACGAGGAAGAGCGGCTGATGCAGGTGTCGGACATGGTGGAAAAGCCGACGATGGACTATACGAAGCTGCACCTGGGCGTGAAGGACAAGCGTGGAGCGGAACGATATTACTGCGTGTTCGGGCAGTACGTGCTGACGCCGAAGGTGTTCGAGCTGTTGGGACGGGACATCGCGGCGGGGAAGCGGAGCGAGAAAGGCGAGTACGGGCTGACCAGCGTGCTTCAGGAGATCTGCCAGACGGACGGGATGATGGCGTACAGAATTGACGGGAAGCGGTATGACATCGGCATCCCGGAAGAATACATGCGGACGGTCCGGCAGTATGGCCCGCAGGCGGAAGCGAAATAAGGGAAAAGGGAAGGACGGAACGTCGATGGCGGTATTGGTCTGCGGGGGCGCGGGATACATCGGGTCCCATGTGAACAAGATGTTAAACCTCATGGGATGTGAGACGGTGGTGTTCGACAACCTGGTCTACGGCCACCGGGAAGCGGTGAAGTGGGGCGCGTTCGTGGAAGGCGACCTGAAGGATCCGGAAGCGATCGAGGCGGTGTTTGAGAAGTACCCCATCGAGGCAGTGATGCACTTTGCGGCGTACGCGTACGTGGGGGAGTCGGTGCTGGACCCGGAAAAGTACTATTTCAACAACGTTTGCTGCACGCTGAACCTGCTGCGGGCGATGCGCAAGCACGGGTGCGGCAAGATCATCTTCTCGTCCACCTGCGCCACCTACGGGGAGCCGGAGCGGATGCCGATTACGGAGGACATGCCGCAGAAACCGATCAACCCGTATGGGGCCAGCAAGCTGATGGTGGAGCGGATCTTTCGGGATTACAGCGCGGCGTACGGCTTAAAGGCGGTGGCGCTGCGGTACTTCAATGCGGCGGGCGCCGACCCGGAGGGGGAAATCGGGGAGGATCATACCCCGGAAACGCACCTGATTCCGCTGGTGCTGGACGCGGCGGCGGGGAAACGGCCGGACATCAAGGTATTCGGCACGGACTACCCGACGCGGGACGGTAGCTGTATCCGCGATTACATCCATGTGGAGGACCTGGCCAGCGCCCATGTGCTGGCGCTGAAGTATTTGGAAAAGGGCGGGGAGACGGACTTTTTCAACCTGGGGAACGAAAAAGGCACCAGCGTGCTGGAAGTGATCCAGGCGGTCAGGAAAGTGACAGGCAAAGACTTTACGGTGACGCTGACGGACCGGCGCGCTGGGGACCCTGCGGCGCTGGTGGGGAGCAGCGAGAAGGCGAAGAAAGTGCTGGGTTGGGCACCCAAGTATGCGGACATCGAGACCATTGTCCGGCACGCATGGAAGTGGCATTGTAGGATGAAATAATCTGAAAAGTATAAGCCATGACAGTTCGGTCTGTTTCCTCGGAAAAAATTCCATGCTGCATGGATGGAGAACTGCTGATGCAAAAGATTGCTTTTGTAATTTTGACCTGGAATTCTGAGAAGTGCATTGAACGTTGTCTGAGATCGATTTACAAGCTGGATGCATCTCGATTGTCCGGGGAAATTTTTGTGGTGGATAATCACTCCTCGGATCAGACGGTAGCTGTGATCCAACGCGCAAGGGCGCAATGGGAAGCTGGATCCGGCTTTTTTTGCACACTCATATCCATGGACAAGAACTATGGAACCACAAAAAGTCGAAACCAGGCGATTAGACATGCGCTCGATAAGCATTGCTTTTCCAACATCTGCATTCTTGATTCGGACACGGAAGTCAATACGAAGGCTATTCAGACGCTTCTTGAGGTTGTGACGTTCAATCCTGAATGCGCCATCTGCGGGCCCAGGATGCATGACAATCAGGGAATTTACCAACACAGTGGGCGGAACATCCCGACACTGACAGAGAAGCTGTTCAAGGCGCTTCCGTTCCGCAAGTGCCAAGCAATCGGAGCCTCGATGGAGACAAGTCTGCCAGAGGAGGGCACGGGTTGCGTTCGCGTAGGGTATCTGCTATCCGCATGCTGGATGATGCGCGCGGAAATCTTTGAGAAGGTCGGTTTTCTGGACGAAAGCATCTTCTATGCGCCGGAGGACGTCGAATTCTGTATTCGATGTTTGAAGGCAGGATATGTCAATTTGTACTGCTATGATGCGGACATTGTGCATGAATGGCAACGACTGTCGCGGAAAAAGCTGCTGAGCAAACACAATGTAGAACATATCAAGGGGCTGATCTATATGTTTGCAAAGCACAGGTTTTTATTTCGGATCCCCAAACAATGGAGCGTCCACTAAAAGAAAACGAGGGGTGAAAACAATGCAGGTTTTCTTCATCAATCCACCTTTCAAAGCGGAATACGGAAAGTTTTCAAGGGAGAACAGAAGCCCGGCAGTGACCAGGAGTGGAACGCTCTACTATCCGCTGTGGCTGATTTATGCGGCGGCGGTTTGCGAAAAGGATGGGTTTGATGTGGCGTTTCTGGATGCGCCGGCGCTACCCATGAATGAAACACAGGCGCTGGAGGCGATCCGAAAGGATGCGCGGGACCCCAGGCTGTTTGTCGTCAGTACGAGCACGCCGTCCATCTACAGCGACATCGCGTTTGCGGAGAAGGTCAAGACGCTCTATCCGGACGCCTATGTTCTGCTGGTCGGTACCCATCCCTCCGCTCTGCCGGAGGAAACACTGGCCATCAGCGAGCAGATTGACGCGGTGGCTCGAAAGGAATTCGACTACATTGTCCGGGATGTGGCGCGGGCATTGCGGGACGGCGGCGATCCCAACGAGGTTGACGGCCTGACCTGCCGAAAGAATGGTCAGATCGTTTCCAATCCCGATATGGCTTATATCACGGATCTGGACGAAATACCCTTCGCAGCCAGGTTTATCAAAGAGCATCTGAACGAGAAGGATTATTTTTTCGCGGCGTCCTCCTACCCGGAGATTCAGATCTTCACCGGGCGCGGCTGTATGGCCCGCTGCAATTTCTGCGTCTATCCGCAGACGATGCACGGCCACCAGTACCGCCTCCGCAGCCCGGAAAACGTTGTAGAAGAATTCCAGTATATCGCCGACAATTTCCCGGATGTCAAAGAGGTGGTTATTGAAGACGATACCTTCACGGCGAAGAAAGATCGCGTGCTTCGTATCTGTGAGCTGCTGGTCGAAAAGGGACTGAACAAACGCCTCAAGTGGCTGTGCAACGCCCGCGTCAATCTCGATCTGGAGACCATGAAGGCCATGAAACAGGCGGGGTGTCACCTGATTATCCCCGGTATCAAGAGCGGCTCTCAGCAGATTCTGAATAACATTAAGAAGGGCACAACGATCAAGCAGATCGAGGAGTATATTGCCCATGCGAAACAGGCTGGGCTGATGGTGCATGCCTGTTATATGGTAGGGAACAACGGAGAGACCCAGGGAACCATGGAGGAAACGCTGAAGTTGGCGCTTCGGCTGAATACGGACACCGCGCAGTTCTATCCGCTGCTGCCCTTCCCTGGAACGGAGGCGTATTTCTGGGCCAAGGAGAACGGATACATCAAGGGCGGCTATGCCGATTACCTGAAGGAGGACGGCACCATCAACTGCGTGCTGAACCTGCCGGGGCTGCCGTCGGAGGAATTGGTAAAGTTCTGCGACAATGCGCGAAAAAAATATTACCTGCGCCCGAGATACATTGTTCATCGCATCTGGCGGGGATTGCAGAGTCCGGAGGATTTGAAGCGGAGCCTGAAGGCGTTCGGCAGCATCAAGGGATTCCTGTTCAAAAGAAACGACAAATAAGCATATCCTGAAATGGTTTACGGAAGGTGTGATTGAGGATGGAAAGAGCGCCGTCAATTTCCGTTATCGTGCCGATCTACAAAGTGGAGCCCTATCTCCGCCAGTGCCTGGACAGCATTGTCCGTCAGACGCATCAGAATCTGGAAATTCTTCTGATTGACGACGGCTCGCCGGATGGTTGCGGTGCAATCTGCGACGAATACGCGGAAAAGGATGCCCGCATCCGGGTGACGCACAAGAAAAACGGCGGCGTGCATGCGGCATGGAACGACGGCTTGCAGATGGCGACCGGCAAATGGGTCGCTTTCGTAGATTCCGATGACTGGCTGAGTGCGGATTATTTTGAAGCCATGCTGAAAACACCCGAGGCGGAGGCCGCGGATGTGATTCAATCTGCGGGGTATTATTGGGAAGAAGACCGTGGCCAATCTGTCAAATGGTCCTTCCTGGAGCCCTTTTCCGCGAAAAGTGCGCAAGAAAGAGAAGCGTTGAAAATCAAAGCGTTGCTGCGGCCTCGTGATCCCAGGACAAAGGGATCCATTGGATACATTTGGGGGAAATTGTACCGGCGTCGGTTCCTCGAAGCGGAAGGGTTTCGGTTTGACACGCAGATTCGCACAGGGCTGATGGGCGACACGTTGTTCAACCTGGATGTATTTGAAAAGGCGTCACACGTTGCTGGCGTTTGCTGTTGCGGGTATCACTACAGGATCGTTCAAAGCTCGGGAACATTCAAATTTGATACGAACCGTCCAAAGGCGCAGGAATATGTGGAGGAACAATTCTTCCGCAAGATGCACGCGGCGGATGCTTCGGATACAGTGTGTAAAGTGGTGGAATCCCGCTGCCTGCGGGATATCGTCCACAATCTTCAGCTCTGTTATTTTCACCCGAATAACCCGGCCAGCCGTCGGGAAGTGGCGAAGGGTATTCGGGAAATGAAGCAGATGCCATATTATCATCAAGCAATTTACAGCCGGGATAATTCATATAACGACGCAAAACTCAAGGCGTTTCAACTTGCCCTGAAACAGCCTTGGGTGTGGCCGCTGCGGCTTATGATAGCAGCGTGGAATGTGGTGGACAGACAGAAAGGGAGATCAGCGATGGAAAACAATCACCAGCTCCCCCCCCCCGAAAAAAACGGGAATAAGTGATCTCTTTGCGCACGGCAGTTGCGGCAAAGGGTGCATGGCGGCTGTCGCTTCGGCATACGGCGTCGAAGCATGCTCGGCCCTCGCGGTATAAGGAGGGTAGAGTATGGAAGGAAAGAATCCGCAGATTTCCGTCATTGTGCCGATCTACAAAGTGGAGCCCTACCTCCACTGGTGTCTGGACAGTATTGTCCATCAGACCTATCAGAACCTGGAGATTCTCCTGATCGACGACGGCTCGCCGGACGGCTGCGGCGCAATCTGCGATGAGTACGCGAAAAAAGATGCCCGTATCCGGGTGACGCACAAGAAAAATGGCGGCTTGAGCGCAGCGTGGAACGATGGCCTTCGAATGGCGGCCGGCGAGTGGGTCGCTTTTGTTGATTCCGATGACTGGCTTGATCTGGATTTCTTCGAGAAGATGATCTTCGATCAGGACAAGCATGCGGATGTCGTTCTCTCTGCAGGATATTATTGGGAAGATGGAAGCGATACCATTCGATGGATCTATCTGAAACCGTTTGAATATCGGGAAAAGGAAAAAGATCTTCTGAAAATGAATCTGCTCATGAGACCGAAAAATCCCCAGACAAAGGGTACGTTAGGCTATGTTTGGGGGAAACTGTTCAGAAGGGATTTCATTCTGTCAAACGGCATCAGCTTCGACCCTCAAATCCGCGCCGGATTAATGGTGGATTCCATTTTTAACTGGGATGTGTTTGAAAAGTCGTCGCTGATCCTGGGGAGTTTGTATTGTGGCTATCACTACAGAATTACACAAACCTCAGGGACATTCAAATTCGATCCGAATCGTCCAAAGGCGCAGGAATATGTGGAGGAAGAGTTCTTTCGCAGGGTGAAAGCGGAAGGAGCTTCCGACGCGGTATACAAGGCCGTGGAATCCCGCTGCCTGCGGGACATCGTCCACAATCTTCAGCACTGTTATTTTCACCCGGATAACCCGGCTAGCCGTCGGGAGGTGGCGAAGGGTATCCAGGAAATGAAGCAGATGCCATATTATCATCAGGCGATCTGCAGCCGGAATAATCCGTGCAACACCATGAGCCTGAAAGCGTTTCAATGGATGCTGCGGCTGCCATGGATCTGGCCGCTGCGGGTGATGATCGCTCTATGGGAACGCGTGGACGGGAAGAAAGCAAAAGCATGATTTTGCAGTCCTTGATTTCCCCTAAAGAGACCCCTGAAAGAAGGAAAAGAAATGCCGGGTAAGACAAACAACAACATATTCACGCTGAGACGGGAGATTCTGGGCGTTCTGCCGCCTGTCCGCCTGATTGCAAAGCCATTCATTCAAGGCAAAAGATGGTGGAGGATTCTGCAGTATCAGCACAGCGGCGAGGGAAAACTGATTCAGGGATTCAAGGACATCCATCGGGGCGAAAGATGCTTTGTCATCGGAAACGGCCCAAGCCTTACACCGCAGGACCTGGACAAGCTGAAAGACGAGATCACATTCGGCTCGAACAGAATTTTCTGCATCTATCCTCAAACACAGTGGAGACCAACGTATTACTGCAGTTTTGACGACCGATGCGTGTCGCAGGAAATCGGGCGTATCAAAGCGGGCGGTTCTTATGATAAATTCCTGAATTACGATCCGGGAATAAAATATGGGAGAAGCCCTGAAGATCATATATACTACCTGGTATTCAACGGAAAATTCCACGTCAGGCCCGATGAAACCAGGATGGACTATACTTTGAGCGACGATATTGCAAAATACGCCACGTGGGTGCCTTCGGTGACCATTAACGCGATAGAGATCGCCATCTACATGGGATTTACGGAGATCTATCTGCTGGGCATCGATCATCAATATATGATTCAGTCGGATCATAAGGGGAAAGCACATGGCGCGCTGTATCGGAATGAAACAGTTCAGTCAAGTTATTTCGCCGGTATGAACGATGAAAAAGGCAACGTGATCACAAGCTCCGTCTATGATCCCGACGTTGCAACGCTTGGATATAAAGTGGCGAAAAGATTTGCGGAGAGACGGAATGTTCATATTTATAACGCAACCCGCGGCGGAAAGCTGGAAGTTTTTGAACGGGTGGATTTTGACAATGTCATCGCGGCAAAATAATAATTTGTTTTCATAAGGAATTGGTAGGTGAAGTTGGGAATGGCAGGTTACATTTTCCTGTTTTCAGTAGTAATTCTTTATCTTTTGTTGCCGCTGAAGGACTCCAACCACAAAAAGACGCTCTCCCCAAATATGTCCAGGAAATGCACAATCCTGTTTTTTCTTTTTCTGATTTTCTGGGCTATCTTGAGAGGAAAAATTACTGTCGATGCGAATATTTATCTTAACAGATATAATTTGATTGTCAACAATAGGGAAATCATGATTGAACCTGCGTATCGCGCGTTAAATAGAATTGCCCATTATATCTTTCATGATTACCAGGGCATCATAATCATTACAAGCATCATATACATTTTGAGCATCTATTTTGCCGGGCGCGTTCTGTCTGAAAATATGCAGTACGCTGTTGCCATGTTTTTTTTGTATGATTTTTTCTTTTATGGAATCAATCAAATACGGCAATATACCGGCATAGCTTTTTTCCTAATAAGTTTGTGCTGTTTTCAAAAAAAGAAGTACGTTTTAACCTTGGTTTTTTGTCTCCTTGCATCAATGACGCATACAGTGTGCATTCTATTGCTTGCCATATATCTATTGTCAAGGGTACAAATCTCTAAAAAACTCTACATAGCTTTGATTTTATCTTCTCCGTTTTTAGTATTATTTGCAAATCGTGCGTTTTCATATGTGTTTGCGCACATTGGAAATGGTCAATTTATTACATACGCATTAGGCGGCGGGAACTTTAATTATAAGGCTAAATTAATACAACCGCTGCTTAAATCCTGGGGATTGTCTTTCTTTTATATCATGATTTGGGACAACATAAAAGAAATAGACAAAAATAATATTTTGATCAATTGTTCCCTTATTGCATCCATCCTTGCTATGACGGGGAATATTAGTTCAGAGATCGTTCGCGTGGTGAATTCTTTTCTTTTAATTCAGGTGTTTTATATTCCAGCTATTGTGAAATACATAAGGAAAAATAGGCCCTTGTATGTCATCTGGGGCCTGTATATAATGGGACTATTGGTTCTTTTATATATTTATTCTTTTCGGCCTTTGTCGGAACGTCCATATTATATTTCTGATTTCTTCATTTCATAAGCTGAAGCAAGGTTGAGGGGGATCCTGAAGTGAACGGTAAAGAAACGGATATTGGCCTGCGATGCGCGCAAAAAAGCTTTATGGAATCATGACAGAGAACACAGCGCAGATAAAAGGAATATGTACCGGAGATACGCTAGAATATATTCGGAGGAGGGTAATACTTTCCAATTCCTTTTTCTTTTCCACGTTTTTGCCTGCTGCATTATTCATTTTATATCTGATGTCAACGTTTTTTCTCGGAGGGAGAGCATCCATGCTGCATAAAACGGATAAAAATGCTGGATTGAGGCAAAAGAACAGAGATACGCGGGAAATATTGGTAAACACTTTCTGGATGCTCTTTGATAAAGTCTTTCTTCTTTTTCTAAATCTTGTTGTGACCTTTCGCGTGGCGAATTTTTTCGGCAAGCTGGAATATGGAACCTATGAGTATGCAGCGAGTATTGTCGCGATTCTCGAGATATTGGTGGGCTTTGTTGATGGACGTGTCGTTAAGAAGCATTATCCGGAGTATGACGGGGATGTATTGGTATTCAATGCCACAATATGTAGAGCGATTTTTTCAGGGATTTCAGCGGTGATCGGCTTAATTTATGTTATCTGTTTAGGCAAGGAGATCACCTTTTCTCTTATGTTTGCGATTCTACTGCTGAACGCAATACTGACGAATCTTCGTTTTGGCATGACCAATCGATTTGAATATTTGCTGAAATCTAAGAAAATCGTCATAGCTGCCGATGTCTCAGCTTTAGTCGGTGGATTATTGCAACTAATCGTAGTTCAGATGAAGGGATCCCTCATTGCAATTTCTATCGTAGCTGTTGTTACATCTACCATTAATCTTATCATTATCTTTGTACAGTATCGCATTGAATTTGGCGGCGATAAAAGCGGGAAATTTGATAAATCGCTTGTGGCAAAAATGATTCGAGAAAGTCTGCCTTTGGCCATTGCAGCATCTTGCGCAACGATTTATATGAAGTGTGATTCTGTCATGTTGGGGAGCATGTTGTCCGATGGCGAGGTGGGCATTTATGCAATCTCTATCAAGTTGGTATCAGTAGTTCAAATCGCCGTTGTTGCGGTGCGGGAATCTGTATTTCCGCGATTAATTGCCTTGTATTCCGATCAAAGAGAGAAATATGCCCATGATTACATTCGCATTACCAGCATTTTAACCTGGTTATATTTGGTGGGAGTTACGGCGTCTTTCCTGCTACTGCCATACATATTCACATTTTTGAGTCCCGATTATGCAGAGGCATTCCCTGTTTATAAGGTTCTCGTGATTAATGCATTTTTTGTATACAATGCGGCGCTTCGTGCTGGACATTATACACTAATTAATCGCGGTAATATTTTGATGTATGTCCAAATACCTTGTGTGATGCTTAACGTGATTTTGAATTGGATTGGCATTCGGCTCTGGGGCATGTATGGCGCAGCGCTTGCAACAGTAATCACTCAGGGTATATCGCTGTTTGCTTCAAATATTTTCTTTGGATCAGAAGGCAGAGAGGTGTTTGGTTGGCAATTGAAAGCTCTTAATCCAATCAACATGATACGGTAGAGTTTCTAAAAGTAGATAATCAATCAAAAAAGAATAGCATAAACAGTTAGGGGAGGAAACACATGAAACAATACGATTACCTCATCGTTGGCGCGGGGCTGTATGGCGCCGTTTTTGCGGAACGGATGACCAAAGCGGGGAAGAAATGCCTGGTGATCGACAGGCGCAGGCACATCGCAGGCAATGTGCATACAGAGGACATCGAGGGCATCCATGTGCACCGCTACGGCCCGCACGTGTTCCACACGAACAATCAAACTGTCTGGGACTATGTGAACCGGTTCGCCGCGTTCAACCGGTTCACGCTGGGCACCATCGCCAATTACAAAGGGGAAATCTACTCCCTGCCCTTCAACATGTACACCTTCAACAAAATGTGGGGCGTGGTGACGCCGGAAGAGGCTGCGGCGAAAATCGAAGAGCAGCGCAAGGCGGCGGGCGTCGCCGAGCCTAAAAACCTGGAAGAGCAGGCGATTTCCCTGGTGGGCACGGACATCTACGAAAAGCTGGTGAAGGGCTACACCGAAAAGCAGTGGGGCCGGGATTGCCGGGACCTGCCCGCGTTCATCATTAAGCGCTTGCCTGCGCGCCTGACCTTCGACAATAACTACTTCAACGCACTCTATCAGGGTATTCCCGTCGGCGGGTACACGAAGATGGTGGAAAACATGCTGGAGGGCGTTGAAGTGCGCCTGGGCGTGGACTATCTGGAGCGCAAGGCAGAGCTGGCCGCACTGGCGGACAAGGTGGTGTTCACCGGGCCCATCGACGTGTATTTCGGCTACCGCTTCGGGCCGCTGGAATACCGGTCTGTGCGCTTTGAAACGGAAACGCTGGACAAGCCCAATTTCCAGGGCAACGCTATCGTGAACTATACGGATCGGGAAACGCCCTGGACGCGGATTATTGAGCACAAATGGTTCCTGTTTGGCAAAGACGACAATGGGAACGATCTGCCCAGGACGGTCGTCAGCCGGGAGTATTCCTCCGAATGGAAGCCGGGGGACGAGCCATACTATCCAGTCAATGACGAGAAGAACTCGGCACTGTATGCGCAGTACAAGGCCTTGGCGGAAAAGGAACCGAACGTCATTTTCGGCGGACGGCTGGGTGAGTACAAGTATTACGACATGGATCAGGTCATCGCCGCAGCGCTGGAACGGTACAAAAGGGAACTTTGACACCTGAAAAGGAGAAATCAAAATGTACAACAAGCCTTATATCATCGCGGAAGCCGGCTGCAACCACATGGGACAGATGGAAATCGCCCACGATCTGATTGAAACGGCGGCCTATTTCTGCAAGGCAGACGCCATCAAATTCCAGAAGCGCTGCCCCAAAGAATTACTGACGCCGGAGCAGTACAACGCGCCGCATCCCAATCCGGCCAATTCGTACGGGAAGACGTACGGGGAACACCGGGAGTTTCTGGAATTCACCGTGGAGCAGCACGCGCAGCTCAAGAAATGGTGCGAGGAAGCAGGCATTACTTACGCGACCTCCGTGTGGGACATGACCAGTGCGAAAGAAATCGCGTCCTTGAAGCCGAAGTTCATCAAAATCCCGTCCGCCTGCAATACGCATTTTGAAATGCTGCAATGGTTGTGCGATCACTACGACGGCGAGATTCAGCTTTCGTTTGGCATGACCAGCCGAGAGGAAGAAGAGCAGATTGTGGCGCTGTTTGAGGCGAACGGCCGCGCAAAGGATCTTGTGCTGTTCAACTGCACGTCTGGCTATCCCGTACCTTTTAAGGACGTGTGCCTGCTGGAAATCACCCGTATGCGGGAAGCCTATGAGAACCGTGTGAAGGCCATCGGCTTTTCCGGCCATCACCTGGGCATTGCCGTGGACGTTGCGGCCTACACCCTGGGCGCGTCCTATATTGAGCGGCATTACACGCTGGACCGCACCTGGAAGGGCACGGACCACGCGGCGTCCCTGGAGCCGGACGGTATCCGCAAACTGGTGCGGAACCTGAACGCCGTGCATGATGCGCTGTCCCATAAAAGCGAGGAGATTCTGCCCATTGAGCAAGTTCAGCGGGATAAGCTGAAATACAGAAAACACTAAGTGCAATCCGAACAAGCCTGCCCAACAGGATAGAAAGAACACTATGAATGATAATTGGAAGTTGGCGCCGTTTGTGCTCTATAAACCAGCGACCGTCATGGATGCGCTGAAAAAGATCGATGGGAATAAAAAGGGCTTTCTGATCATCCTAGACGGTCAGAGACGCGCTTATGGTACATTGACAGACGGCGATTTGCGCCGTGCATTCATTCGTGGCGCAGATGTTCGAAGCCAGATTGACGAAATCTGCACACATCAGTTCCAGTCTGTGACCACTGCTGATGATATTTCAGTAGCCACAGAATTATTTAAAAAGACCGAGATTCATTTCATTCCTATATTGGATGAGATGGGCAGACTGGTCAATATCCTGACGAAAAGCCAGCTTCAGGCGCTCCTTCTGCATGACCTGCATGCGGACCTGACCTATGATTTTCTCAAATTGGATGAAAAGATAGTGGACGATGAAATTTACCATCGCCCCTGGGGGTTCTATAAGACCTCCATCCTGAACGCTTATTTCAGATCGAAGATCATCAGCGTCAAACCATGCGAGAAATTAAGCCTCCAGGCGCATAACCACCGGGAGGAATACTGGACGGTTGTCCACGGGGAGGGGATCGTACAAATAGAACAGTCCTATCTGCATGTTCATTGCGGCAGTATGCTTTTCATCCCGAAAGGCGCAAAGCATCGATTGACAAATACCAGCAAAGATCAATCACTAATCGTCACAGAGGTACAGATTGGCGATTACCTTGGAGAAGACGACATTATCCGATATGAAGACGCATAAGGAAGAACCCGTTCAGACAACAGAGAGAAGTGAAGGAATAGAGGGAGGGTCAGAGCGTGAGGACCGTGGCGTTTATACCCGTCCGTGGTGGGAGTAAGTCGATACCGCTTAAGAATATCAAACCTATCGCGGGGAAACCGCTGGTCTATTGGACGGTTCGTGCGGCCTGTATGTGCGCAGCCATAGAGCGCGTCTATGTCGCAACGGACAGCGAGAAAATCAAAGAGACAGTAGAATCTTTCACACAGGGGCGGGAGATGGCGCTGTTTGGAAAAGTCGCCGTGATCAGCCGCTCTGCCGCTTCGGCTTCGGATACAGCGTCAACGGAAACCGCAATGCTGGAATTCGCAGAAACGCATGATTTTGATACCATCGTTTTGATTCAAGCTACGTCTCCACTCCTGCAAGGGAAAGACTTAGATCGAGGCTTTGCCGCCTATGGGGAAGCGGGGACGGACAGTGTCCTTTCCGTTGTTCGTCAAAAACGTTTCAATTGGACGACGGATGAGAACGGCTTCGCACATCCGACCAATTACGATGTGTTTCAGCGCCCACGTCGGCAGGAGTTTGACGGATATCTTGTGGAGAACGGCGCGTTCTATATCACGTCAAGAGAACGCTTGCTTGCCACAAAGAACCGCATCTCAGGTAATATAAAGGCAGTTGAAATGGGCCAGGATTCGTTCTTTGAAATCGATGAACCCAGCGATTGGGTTATAATCGAGTCATTGATGAAGAAACAAGACGCTGAGTTATCAGCTGCAATCCCGGAAATCAAGCTGTTTTTGACCGATTGTGACGGCTGCCTGACGGATGGAGGAATGTATTATTCCGAGCATGGGGACGAATTGAAAAAGTTCAACACCCGCGACGGGATGGCGTTTGCGATGCTTAGAGAACATGGCATCTTAACGGGAATTGTCACTAGCGAAAGCGTTGATTTGAACCGGCGGCGCGCAGAGAAATTGAAACTTGATTTCTATGAGGCGGGATGTAAGGACAAGGCGTCGGCAATCCGAAAAATATGTGCGGAACGCGGTATTGCTTTAGAAAATGTCGCGTATGTCGGGGATGATATCAACGATCTGGAAGCGATTAAAATGGTTGGATTAGGTTGTTGCCCAGCTGACGCGGTTGATCTCGTCAAACAGCATGCAAGGTATGTGACAAAAGCAAAGGGTGGGGCTGGAGCGATTAGGGAAACGGTTGAGTACTTAATCGAGAATCATGAAATCTTATCAACATGAAATCAATTGGGAGGATCTTGGTGTAAGCAGCGATAATGCAACAGCTTCTTTATTTTCGTTGGTGAAACACTGACAGAACACCAATCTGTAAATTCATAAGTTCCCCTTGAGAGGAGCAGTTTATGGAGAATACATCAATCCACGAGGAAGTCGTGATTGTACCTTGGCAAGAGTGCTGGGCCGTAGAGTTCCATCTCGAAAAGGAGTTCATCATCGCTTCACTGCTAGTATCAGATCATTACGCCGAAATCATTCATGTCGGTTCTACCTCGGTTAAGGGTATGTATTCAAAACCAATCATCGATATATTGGTTTGCCCCGACGAGGGGATTGATATGGACGATGTGATTACAGACCTAACGCGCGCTGGATATACCTATGTCGGCGAATGCAGAACACCGGGCTGCTACTTTCTCAGTAAAGGGGATGAGCCGAATCAAACCTTTTACGTTCATGTGTGTCCCAAGGATCATCCTGTCGCGCGGGATCAACTACTGTTTCAGCATATTGAACGAACCAACGAAACGGTGTTTGAGAATTACTTGTGCTTGAAACTGCGCTTGGCGAGACTGTTTTCGGATGATCGGATCATGTACCGAGCGCTCAAGGAGCCATTCATCGAGGGCGTTCTCGCGGTGTATCGGAGCTTTAAAAAGCAGTAACCAATCCAACGAGAAAACGCAAGTCATCCAGGAGTTGTGGCTTGAAAAAGATGCCTGTCGATACATAGGAAAGGGGGGAGATGGGAGGCATGGCTACTTCTTCCATCACGAAGCAGTTTGTTGTGAAGGATGCAGTGGCATTCTAGAAGCTGATGACAGAGATAGAAAAACGACTAGAGCAGAAGGACGCCGCGATGGGAAGGGATTCTTTGGAAGAGGGGCGGGAAGCATTGAAACGTTTTTTAAGTCCCAACAAGGAATTGGACGCTCAAGGAAACTTTCATCCAGATGGTTCTCACGGTGTATCGAAGTACGGAACACGGAAACCTCAACGATAACAATGGAGGTGAATTCTACACATGGAGAACAACTGCATTATCGCAAGACGTCGTCAGGACGGGATCATTCAGTACGGTCGGTGCGGAAATGGTGGGTACTTAGCCAATGTTGCTTTTACTCTACTGAGTTGGTATGATGATCCAGTCATGGTGGATTATCTTTTCGGTATCGGACAGATAGATCATTTGGGTATCCCATTTTCAGAAAAAAGAGCAAAAAGAGAATGTTATTTGGATGATACCATTACTATCCAAACTGGGGAAAAGTACGGGGAAGCCGATTCGGAACGCTGCATTTTCTCCAAAACTGCCCCGGTTGATCGCGGATATCTGTACGATTGGGATGGGAAATGGTATTATATCGATCCACAACCAGTGCGGATCAAAATCCCATTAGATTTTATGTACCGCAAGCTTTATAAAACCGATGATTTGACTGATTATCTCATGCGAATCAATCATATGGTCGCCACTCATATTGTGAGGCAATATCCTAAGATAGATCCGGGCTTTGCTGCTTTGATGAAAAAGTATGACAGATGCGCAATCATCCAGTCGATAGATGCGTCAGACTGGCCTATTCAGGTATTATATGAAAACTATCGCGACCTTTTTCATTATCTGGATGACTGGGCGGTCATCATACTTGACGCAGAGCAGAAAAAAGTGGCTTCGATTCAAATCAGGAAGGCCGAGAACCCGCGCACAGAAACAATCGATTGGCCAGTCTGTCCTGCACGATTGGAGAGACCACAACAAGGCGCGTTCGTCACCGGCTATGCCAGAGATTACGTTAAGGGTTATCTGTTAGGCATGTTAAAAATGCAGTGCAAAGTGAAAAATAGCCAGAATCCAGCTGTCCCAGAATGGTTTGTCAGGCAATTCAGTGCAACGCTTGGTGATGAAATGGAGGCTTGCAGACTGATTGACGAATGGTGGGATGTGCTGCTCGATGAGAGTGAATATTTGAGAAACACTTTCGATATCGGACTCGAAAAAGGGAAGAAGTATTATTTGGAACAGACAGAGCTTCGGTTGAGTCAACTATAAACCATCGGCACCGACTTCTTGGTCGACCAGATGAAAGAATCAATAGGAACAAGAGGATTCGATTATGGGAACGTTCGTACATCATCTTGGCAGCCTAACCATTGCCCCGGAGAGGAAGAAGGATTTCATAGCTGATGCTATGCGGGTCTTCGATCAAGGCGGGTTGTTTCGACTTGACTACACCGCTGCATTCGGCAAAGAACTGTATCTCCTAAGTTTTCCATCTTTTGAAGCCGGTGAGCAACATAACGTCGCAGATTTTCAATGGACTTACTTCGAAAATGACTGGTGGGAGTCTGCAGGTGTCGTCCTCGATGAAGGTAGGCCTTATAGTGGAAAAATAGGTTGGGCAAGGTTTAATGCCATCGTTCAGGCAGTTTATTTTCTGGCAGAAATGTACTCTGAAACGCCCTATATAACGTATAACGATTCATTTCTTGGTTCCACTCAGGCGATCAGGTGGTTGAGGTATGTGCTTGATCGAGACGTGCAGTTTACATGGAGAAGAAACCCATGGCTTTCCTATGAGATGGAGGCCATGGAAAAGATAGCAGACGGCAGAACCCCCGAAGAGCCAGAGCCCTCTTATCCCCATTACTATGTGAAAGGAAACTATGAAGCAGACACATATGATGATTTAGGGGGCGCAATATATGCAATTGTCCGTTCTGAATTGAAAAAGCTGCTTGAGGGGAAAAAAGAGGATATGCCGAGCCTGATCACCCACGGCTTTGAACCAATCAAATATTACGAGATAATGCGTTCGCTTGATAAGGCGATTGAACAATATAAGAGTAGCTCAGAACAGTCAGAAGAGGAGCAGGTGCATTTTCTATTAGATTTGCTTATGACCGAGGAAACGCAGAGAAAAGCAATATGCGATGCGAAGAACCTGTCCGATATCCATCTCGGAACATTACTTGCCACACCGCAAGCCTATGTCAAGTTAATCTCCGAAAACTATCACATGAGTTTCTGGACGTTGTGGTTCCGTGTCCGAGATCATATTGCCCCCGAAATTGCAACATTCTATAATGACATATGGAAACCAGTATATGAGACAGAGCGAATCAGCACAGAGCTGTATTTGAACATTTCATCGGATGATCGGCTGTATTGGTGGCGCCCAGATGGAGATGTTGTGATCAGCGATGATATGGAGGTATGGCTGGAACGTGCTGCCACACGGCATCGCGAACTATGCATGGAGGCAGAGACGCAGCCAGATGTCTCCTTATGGCAAAAAAGGTTTGTTACACTTCTCGCAAGCAACAACAGGTGTCTGTTTTTTGAGCAGCCGTTTTATGAGTTCCTTAGCAATTTCCATCGGTCAGAGTACCAAGCGGCAGAACGGCTACTGGAAGAGAACACCGGTGATTCCAAGAATTATAAGAGACTGGAAGCTGTATACGCCAACTATACACTTCGGAAAAAGGTGTTCGGATTTTGAGCGTAGCTAAGGGACAGCGACATCGTGACGGTGGATAGGGGGCTGCAATCCATTGCCAACCTCCTTTTTTAGTGAAATATTGAAATAATTAGAAAATTGAGGATAAAAGATGAAGCCCTCCTCGGACAGATACTCCGAGGAGGGCTGATGTGTTTTTGGACTTAGTGAACCATTTGGGCCTTGAGCGCGTTGACTTCAGCGAGAGGGAGGCCGCTGATTCGCGTAATCATATCAACCGGCAGCGCTTCCTGAAGCATTTTCTTAGCCACTTCGACAGCCTTTTTCTTTTCTCCTTTGATCGCTTCATCCCTCAATCTCATCCGATACATCATATAAGCATCCCTCCAGACAGGCTTCATTTTGGTCTCGTTCACGGCAGCGTCAAGTTTTCGGATCAGGTCGTTCTTGCTC
>CANQSE010000011.1 GCA_947626405.1 uncultured Acetatifactor sp.
CTCCAATCTGGGGAGCATTTTTTTGCTCCTTTTTCTATTCAGTTTAAAATACAGAAAGGAGGACTGATCAAATGAAAATATCAGTCAAACGCACAAGAACACTGGCGGCAATGCTGGCCGCCGCAACGCTGTTTTTACTCACTGCCTGCGGTGCAGGAAGCGAGGGGCAGAATACGCCTTCCCCCTCCGCCGCAAGCCAGGACTCCGTAAGCCAGGAAACAAACGGCTCACAGGAGAGCTCCGGCGGACAGGATGCTGACGGCTCACCTGAGAGCTCTCACGCCGTCACCGTCACAGACATGATGGGCAGAGAAATCACCATGGACGAGCCTGCCACAAGAATCGTGGCTCTCACGCCGTCGGACTGCGAAATTCTCTACGCCCTCGGCGCAGGGGATACTTTAGTCGGAAGGGGAACTTACTGCGACTATCCTGCGGAAGTGGCCGACGTACCGGAGGTAAGCTCCGGCAGTGACACAAACATCGAGCAGATCCTTGCACTTGAACCGCAGGTTCTCCTTATGAGCACCATGTCCCAGACGGAGGAACAGGCAAAACAGCTTGAGGATGCCGGAATCCATGTTGTGATCAGCGACGCCCAGGACATCGACGGCGTCTACACCGCAATTGAGATGATAGGCGCTCTGATGGGTAAGGACACACAGGCGGCCGCCCTGATCGACAACATGAAGCAAACCTTTGCAGATCTGGAGGAAAGGGCCACGCTAGACGGCTCAAAGACCATTTATTTTGAGGTTTCCCCGCTTGAGTACGGGCTATGGGCCGCCGGAAAAAACACCTTCATGGACGAGGTGGCAAATATGATTGGCCTCAAAAACTGCTTTGACGACCTGGACGGCTGGGCGGAAGTATCGGAGGAACAGGTGCTCGAGCGCAACCCCGACTACATTCTGACCATTTCCATGTACTATGGCGACGGTCCTCTGCCGGAGGAGGAAATCATGTCAAGACCCGGCTGGGAAAACGTAACGGCAGTAAAGAACAAAGCTATCCTGAATCTTCAGAATAATGAGCTTTCCAGACCCGCTCCACGTCTGGCAGACGGAGCCAGAATGCTTTACAATTTTGTTTACGGCGAGGAATAATCGCCCTATAACAGTTTTTTAAAGGTATAATCGAAAGGAGGCCGTAGAGCTTTGAAACCCGGCAAAGAGCATTTTTCAGCGCCCTTGTACCTGCTTTTTACGCTTGTGAGCATAGGCATATTCTGCCTGTGCGTCTGCACGGGCAGCGTACAGATTCCGCCAAAAGACACAATACGTCTTATCTGGGATGCTGTGTGCGCTCAGATACACGGCTTCATCAGTCATACCCGCCCTGTTCTGCCTTCGGGGACAACGGCCTCCATTCTTCTTTCCGTGCGGATTCCAAGGGTTCTCTGCACGGCGCTGACAGGAGCGTCACTTTCTCTGGCAGGAGCGGCCATGCAGGGACTTTTAAAAAATCCCCTCGCGGACGGCTCCACTCTTGGCGTTTCCTCCGGGGCAGCCCTGGGAGCGGTATGCGCCATTGCCTTCGGCATCACCTTCCCCGCCCTGCCCTTTGCCGGAACCATGGTGACGGCTGTCATTTTTGCTTTTTTATCGCTCTTGATAATACTCGGACTTTCCTACAAGCTTGATTACTCACTGTCCACAAACACAATCATACTGATCGGCGTAATTTTTTCCATGATTACATCAAGTCTTATGAGCATTGTCATAACATTTGCAGCCGATCGGGTACAGCACATTACCTTCTGGACTATGGGGAGCCTGCAGGGAAGCGGATATCCTGACGCCTTGGTCCTCTTATTTTCACTTGTATTTTTCGGCGGCGCGATTTTTCTGCACGGCAGGGAGCTGAACGCCTTTGCAGTCGGGGAGGAAAACGCCCGCCATATAGGCGTAAATGTGCGCAGGGTAAGACTTATCATTCTGATTGCAGTGTCAGGACTGATCGGTGTCTGCGTGTCAATCGGGGGAAATATCGGATTTGTGGGTCTTGTAACCCCTCACATGCTGCGGATGCTGACAGGCCCTAACCATAGACGGTTGCTGCCGGCTTCCCTTTTCGGGGGCGCATGTTTTCTGATGCTGGCGGATCTGGCGGCGCGCACCATGTTAAGCCCCCGGGAGCTTAATGTCGGCATTGTCACAAGCCTTACGGGAGCTATCGTGTTCATTCTGATATTCTGTCACACGAGGAGGGGAAAATAATGCCGGAAATGCTGAAGGTACAAAATCTCTCCGTGAGACTGGGGCAGAAACAGATAATTGAAAACCTAAGCTTTTCGGTTGACGAGGGCCACTGGCTGATGATTGCAGGACCCAACGGCGCCGGAAAATCCACCGCGGTAAGAGCCATAACCCGAGGTGTGGACTACAGTGGAGAAATCCTCTTTAACGGACATGACATACGCCGGAAAAAAGCTGTCGAGCTGGCCCGATGTATCGGTGCCCTTGCCCAGGCAAACCCCGTATCTTACGCTTTTACTGTTGAGGAAGTGGTCTCACTGGGAAGATACTCTCACACGCCGGGACCGTTTTCCTTCTCTCTGCGCAGGGAAAGGGAGCAGCAGAAATTTTCATCGGAGACAACACGGACTCCGGAAGCTGATATGGTGGAATACGCGCTTGATTTAACGGGAATGACGCCTCTGCGCAGACGATCCGTTCTAACGCTTTCCGGCGGCGAGCTCCAGAGAACCTTCCTGGCGCAGGTGCTCGCCCAGGATCCAAGCCTCCTTTTGCTGGACGAACCCACAAACCATCTGGATTTACTCTACCAGAAGCAGGTGTTTGAACTCATCGGGGAATGGATTAAAATCCCCGGCAAAGCCGTGGTATCAGTGATTCACGACCTGTCCCTGGCGAAAGCCTACGGTACGGAGGTGCTGCTTATGGATCACGGAAAAAGCGTCGCCCTGGGAGCGGCCGGTGACGTGCTTACGCCCGAATTTTTAAAGCGCGTCTACCGCATGGACGTCTGTGAATGGATGAAAAAAATGCTGTCGCAGTGGACATAGGAAGCGTAAATATAAAAAACGCTCCAGGGCGAATTAATTCGCCCTGGAATGGAGATTAAAAATGGACTGGAAGGAATTAAACGACAGAATCCTCCCCCCTGACGCCGCAGTCGTAAAGGCTGCCGGTCTGCGGTTTGACTCTGTCGCAAAACCGTTAAACGGACTTGGGGAGCTGGAGGAAATCTGTAAAAAAATAGCGGGACTTACGGGAAACGAAAATTTTTCCGTCAAAAAAAGAGCGGTTGTGGTATTCTGCGCCGACAACGGAGTCACGGCGGAGGGAATCGCCCAGACGGACGCGTCTGTCACCGTCACCATGGCAAAGTACATCGCCATGGGACGCTCCTGCGTGTGCCGGATGGCTCATACTGCCGGCGCCGATGTACTTCCCGTTGATGTCGGCATGTTCCGCCGTACGGAGCAGGTCAGGGATATGCACATTGCCGACGGCACGGGAAATATTGCCGAAGGACCCGCCATGACTGAAAAACAGGCCACTGAAGCCATCGAGACGGGGATTCTTCTGACCGGGGAGCTTAAGGAAAAGGGATACGAGCTTCTTGCATGCGGCGAGATGGGTATAGGAAACACCACAACCTGCGCAGCAATGGCCTCCGTATTTTTAAATCTGCCCGTGGAGCAGACTGTCGGACCCGGCGCGGGGCTTACAGAGGAAGGTCTTGAAAAAAAGCGCCGTATCGTGTGCAAAGCCATACGTACAAACAATCCTGACCCAAACGACCCGCTGGCAGTGCTGGCAGGACTTGGCGGATTTGATATAGCCGCAATGGCGGGTCTGTTCATCGGGGGTGCTCTGTACCGTATTCCCGTAATTATTGACGGAGTCATAAGCTCAGTTGCGGCGCTGACGGCCGCCATGCTCTGTCCGGACAGCGTGTGCGCCATGATTCCGAGCCACTGCTCGGCAGAGCCTGCCGCACATGCCATCATGGAAAGACTCGGCCTGCACCCCATCCTTAACGGCGGCTTTAAGCTTGGCGAGGGAACAGGCGCCGTCTGTATGATGCCGCTTTTGGATCTTGCTCTGTCCGTATATGACAGCGCTTTACGCTTTTCCGACTCCGGAATACCACAGTATGAAAGGGAAAAACGGTAACTGATATGATGATTTTATTGACCGGAGGGTCCGGCTGCGGAAAAAGCTTTTACGCGGAATCACTCTGTGTAAAGCTTCCCGCTCCCAGATACTATATCGCCGCAATGCGCCCCTTTGGGGAAGAAAGCCTCAAAAAAATCGAAAAACACCGCCGGATGAGGGAGGGAAAGGGCTTTGAAACCATCGAGCGATACACGGATCTTGCCTCCCTGACGCTCCCGATGCGCGGCACAGTCCTGCTGGAATGTATATGCAACCTGACGGCAAACGAGATGTTTGACGAAAACGGCTCCTACGAAGACCCGTTTGAGCGCGTTATAAAGGGAACAGACGCGCTTTTGAGCCAGAGCAGCCATATGATTGTCATTACAAACGACGTCTCAAGCGACGGCCGCATTTACGACAGCGGAACCATGGCTTACATACGCGCCCTTGGAAAAATAAACGCGGCGCTTGCCCAAAGAGCCGATACCGTCTGTGAGGTTGTATGCGGGATCCCTGTAATAAGAAAGGGGGCGCTTCCTTTTTGAAAGACATTTTCCGCTCTTTTATCATGGCCTTTTCCATGTTTTCCGTTATCCCCATGCCGCAGATTCAGTGGAAAAAAGAAAACATGAAATATATGCTTGCATGGATGCCCCTTGTGGGAGTATGCGCCGGAGCGCTTCAGGCGGGATGGCTTTATGTGTGCGGCGCCCTCTCCTTCGGCCCCCTGCTTTTTGCGGCCGGCCTGGTCCTGCTGCCCCTTATTCTTACCGGCGGCATCCATATGGACGGCTTTATGGACACCGTAGACGCACTCTCAAGCCACGCTTCTGTCGAGAAAAAAAGAGAAATCCTGAAAGATCCCAACACGGGAGCCTTTGCCGTGATTTACTGCGTCTGTTATATTGTTTTATCCATTGCGCTGTGCGCCGAGGTTCCGCGCACGCCGGCTTCCGTGCTCATGCTTGGGCTTCATCAGGTCTCGGCGCGCGCCTTGGGCGCGTTTGCCAGCGTTTGTTTTCCTTCCTCCTCAAATACCGGCCTGCAGCATACTTTTCGCGATGCGGCGGCAAAACGCGTCGCGGTTTTGCTTATTATATGGGAGGCCGCCTGCGCTTTGGGAATGTTTTTCCTGTCTTTTACATGCGCCGCGGCGTGTGTCATTGTGTTTTTCCTCTCCGCATTATACCTTTACAGAATGTCGTCAAAAGAATTTGGCGGTATGTCAGGAGATCTGGCCGGATACATCATTACGCTGAGCGAGCTTCTGATGCTTATATGTTATGTAACTGCAGAAAAGATGGCAGTATAGGACTCTGCCGGAAGGGAGATTAATATGATTCTGATCGTGGGCGGCGAGGGCTCCGGAAAAAGAACCTTTGCCAAATCGCTGGGGTACAGCGAGGAAGATATGGCAGACGGGTGCCTGAACGGACTGCCTGTCGTCTATCATGTCGAACGAATGGTATTTTCCGCTCCGGAAAAAATTGATTCTCTTTTTACGGAGCTTTTAAAAAAGGAAGTCGTGATCTGCGACGAGGTGGGAAGCGGCGTGATTCCGATAGATCCCGGCGAAAGAATCGGACGCGAGGCAGTAGGACGACTGTGCATAAGGCTTGCGCAGGAAGCCGACAGGGTCGTCCGCATGATCTGCGGGATTCCCTCCGTGATAAAGGGCGGTGAGACATAATTATGAAAATTCTCCTTGTACGCCACGGCGCCACCGCAGGAAACCGACAGCGAAAATATATCGGAAGGACAGACGAACCGTTAAGTCCGTCCGGCATACGCCAGGCAAAAGCCGCGGGAACGCTGTACGGCTTTCCCTTTGTATACGTTACCCCGCTTATCCGCACGCGCCAGACGGCCGATCTCCTTTTCACGGGGGCAAAGCAGATTGTCCTTGAAGATCTGCGCGAAATGGATTTCGGTGATTTTGAAGGAAAAAGCTCCGCGCAGATGGAGACAGATACCGCTTACCGAAGCTGGGTGGAAGGCGGATGCCTAAGTCCCTGTCCCGGCGGGGAATCACGGGAGGAATTTTCCCGAAGGGTCAGCTCCTGCTTTGAAGCCGCGGTTTTATCCGGTATCGCTGAGGGATTGGACCGGCTTGTCTTTGTAATACACGGCGGAACAATCATGGCTGTTTTGGAAAAATTTTCCCGTCCGGCTGTAAGTTATTACGACGGACACGTTGACAACTGCCAGGGATTTCTCTGCACGGCGGCTGTGTCCGGCGAAAAGGATTTGCCGTTTTTTCTCACTGATCTCAGGAAATTTTTATCTTTAAAGGAGATCCGGGAAATATGATACTGTATCATTTGTCAGCCTTTGCGGCAGGCTTCGTGCTGGACTTATGCTTTGGAGATCCGCTGGGCGCGTTTCATATCGTTGTATGGCAGGGAAAAGCCATTACCCTTTTGGAACGGGCGCTCAGGCGAATTTTTCCCGTGTCGGCAACAGGTGAGACGGTGGGAGGCGCAGCGCTTGTATTTATCATGTGTGCAGGATCATATGGAGCGTCTGCCGCCATATTATTTATGCTATACCATATTTTTCCTCCTATCGGCTTGCTGGCGGAAAGCTTTCTGTGCTGGCAGTGTCTTGCTATGAAGTGTCTTAAAAAGGAAAGCCTCAGGGTGTACGCCATGCGTAAAGATCTCTTTGCCGCCCGGGCCGCCGTGGGGAGAATTGTAGGCCGTGATACCGACAGGCTCGATCTTTCAGGAGTTTTCAGGGCATGCGTGGAAACCGTGGCAGAAAACAGCTCTGACGGGGAAATTGCGCCAATGCTGTATATTGCTATAGGAGGCGCTCCTCTTGGCGTTTTGTACAAAGCTGTCAACACCATGGACAGTATGCTGGGCTATAAAAATGAACGGTATCTGCATTTTGGGCGGGCAGCCGCAAAACTTGACGATGCAGCCAATTTTGTTCCGTCCAGGCTGGCGGCGCTTCTTACCGTAGTCTCCGCTTATCTGTTAAAGATGGACGGGCAAAACGCATGGCGGATTTTTCTCAGGGATCGTTTAAACCACGCAAGCCCTAACTCCGCACAGACAGAGTCGGCCTATGCAGGCGCACTTCATATCAGGCTGGGCGGGCCGTCAAGCTATTTCGGCAGACATGTGGACAAGCCTTATATTGGCGACGATGACCGCCCCGTAGAAGCGGAGGATATTCTTCGGGCAGACCGGCTCTTGTATTCATCCGGTTTCTTATGCTTCTTTCTCTGTGCATTTTTAAGATGGATGGTGATGCTATGATGCCTTTACACGGCGGGGATCAAATTGCTTTTTATGAAAAATACGCCCGTAAACCCCTGGATTTTTCCGTAAACGTAAATCCGATTGGAATGTCCGCCAGTGTGGAGACGGCCATTATAAAAAATATTTCGCAAGCTGCATCTTACCCCGATATGCAGTACCGCCGTCTGCGCAGGGCGGCTGCGGATTTTTACCGGATCCCTGCGGAATTTATTATTCCGGGCAATGGGGCAAGCGATCTGATCTGGCGGGCGGCCGCGGCGCTCAGGGGAGGCCGCGCACTTATCACCGCACCCATATTTTCCGAATATGAATACGCACTTTCCGCCTTCGGATGCAGGATCCGGCGCCATTTTCTGGAGCCGGAAAACCGATTTGCTCTCACGGATCGGATTCTTGATGAAATCACTTCGGATTTAGATGCGCTTTTTTTGTGTAATCCCAACAATCCAACCGGCAGGACCATAGAGCCGCAGCTTATTATGCTCATCCTCGAACGCTGCAGGAAAAACAACGTAATTCTATGGGTTGATGAATGTTTTAACGGTTTTTTAACCGAACCGGAGGTTCATTCACTGAAAGACAGCCTTTTTCGGTATGATAACCTTGTGATACTCCAGGCGGCGACAAAGCTTTTTGCCATGGCGGGGCTCAGACTTGGCTATGCCTTCTGCGGGGGCGTAAAGCTGAGGGACACTCTTAAAGGCTACGCTCAGAGCTGGCCCGTTTCCACCGTCGCACAGGAAGCGGGGATCGCGTCCATGCAGGACAGGGAATATCTTTCACGATCCAGGGAAATGATCGCGTCCGAGCGGGAGCGCATGTGGAAGGCGCTTGAAAGCGCAGGCTTAAATATTATCAGCGGAGAGTCCAACTACCTGTTTTTTCAGACACCCGATCACTCCTTCGGCGACAGGATGGGGCAGATGGGGATATTGATAAGGGACTGCAGCTCCTATACCGGTCTCGGAGACGGATATTACCGTATGTCATTGCGGACCCCCGAAGATAATGATCGTTTTCTTGCGGCCGTAAAAAAGATAATGAAAAAAAATGGAGACCGGTTTTACAAATAACCTCGATAGATTATTTGTCAAACACTCCGGAATGGAGATTTAAATGTCGAATTGCATTATGATTCAGGGAACGATGTCGGGCGTGGGTAAAAGCCTTGTAACCGCAGGGCTGTGCCGTATCTTTTATCAGGACGGCATGACGGTAGCGCCTTTTAAAAGCCAGAATATGGCTCTGAACAGCTATATTACGAAGGAAGGACTTGAGATGGGAAGGGCGCAGGTTGTACAGGCTCAGGCCGCCTGCACGGAGCCAAGCGTTTTAATGAATCCGATTCTTTTAAAGCCCTGCACCGATATGGGAAGCCAGGTTATCGTAAACGGAGAGGTAATCGGGACAATGAAAGCCGTAGACTACTACGCATACAGGCCAGGGCTGCGCGGCGTGATCAGACACGCTTATGAAAAATTGTGCGAAAGCTACGACATGATCGTGATTGAAGGTGCGGGAAGTCCTGCGGAAATCAATCTGAATCAGGATGACCTTGTAAATATGGGAATTGCCGAAATGTTTGACGCCCCCGTGCTTTTGGTGGCAGATATCGACAGAGGCGGCGTGTTCGCACAGATTTACGGAACCATAATGCTGCTTCCCAGTGAACAGCGCACCCGTATACGAGGCGTTATAATAAATAAATTCCGCGGGGATCCTGAAATATTAAAACCCGGATTAACAATGATAGAAGACCTGACCGGCGTGCCTGTTTTGGGCGTAGTTCCGTATATGCACATTGATATTGACGACGAAGACAGCGTTATCCGGCGCGACAACACCGCACATAAACCCCTGGAAATCGCCGTCATCCGATTTCCCAGAATTTCCAACGCCACGGATTTTAATCCCCTGGACAGACTTGACGCAGTTCATGTAAATTATGTTGGAAGCATGGCGGAATTTTCCAACCCTGATATGGTAATCCTCCCGGGGACAAAAAGTACCATGGCCGATCTGGAATGGATGCGGCAAAACGGGCTGGAAGCCCTTGTGAAAAAAACCGCTGCCGCAGGCAAACCCATCCTTGGCATATGCGGCGGTTATCAAATGCTGGGAACAGTTATCCGCGACCCGCACAACACAGAACGCGGAGGACAGATTGCCGGCCTCTCGCTTCTGCCGGTAGAAACCGTTTTTGAGCCGCAAAAAATCAGACTTCGCTCCAGCGGAACAATCTGCGAAACCTCCGGAGCTTTTAAAAAGCTTTCCGGAGCTTCCTTCGACGGCTATCAGATCCATATGGGTATCTCTGTACCCTCGGACGATGTCTGCGCGTTTGCGCTGCTGACGGACGGAAGCCGCGACGGAGCCGTCTGTAAAAACGTGGCGGGAACTTATATCCACGGACTGTTCGACCAAAACGCCGCTGCTGCACTGGAGGAAATGCTTCTTGAGCAAAGAGGAATATCGCGCGATGAACTGCCTGTGGTTTCAGATGCGGCAGCGTTTCGCGAAAGCCAGTATGACCTTCTGGCTGCGGAGCTGAGAAAAAGCCTTGACATGGATAAAATACGCGAAATATATTGACTTTTTATTATATTGGTGATAATTTTAAACCGTAAACGATTAATTTAATCTCGTAAAACGCTAAAACGAACAAATTTGCTTGGAATGGAAATTAGTATGGGGATTAGTATGAAAAACAAACTTTTTTGCTGTGTTTTGATTTTAATAATTATTTTTCAACTCTGCGGGTGCGGGCAGTCCGGCACAGAAACGCCGCCAGACGGCGTAAATCCAGGGGCTGGGACCTCACAAAATTCCACAGACGAATCTTCGGAGGGAGAGGATATATTCCTCTCCCTGGCTGATATGCCATGGCGTGACAATTCGCTTGACGCCTATTCCGCCCTGTTAAATTTTCCCCTTCGATATGAGGATCCGGAGGGCGCCGTAAGCGGAGGAGTCGCCATGTACATTTTGGGAAGCGACAGAGCTTCCGTTTTCAAAAAACATCTTTATTCGGAGGTAACTGACTGCTGGGACGAGCTCAGCACGGTGACTGATAAAGGTCAGGAAACATCACTGCGGCTTGCTTTCAGAGAGGGCCACAATCAGGCATGGGCTGTTGGATCCGTCGCGGGAACCGGCCACTACATAATGCTTGATGAAATCGAAAGGGATGAAAACGAAAATCTTCTGTACCGATTTTTTGAGACGGACGAAAATATGCAGATCCTGAGCAGCTTTTATGTGGACTGTCTCGACAAAAGCAATTACGAGCTTCCCTCACAGCTTCAGGTTGACTCCCTGGGAAATCTTCATATTATTACTCAACAGTTGTCCTCAAACAACTCTCATTATTATATCGTGGCTCCGGACGGCTCCCTTTTGATGGAGGCAAGCCCCGAAAACGGATTTGCGGAAAATGAAACGCCGAAGCTTTTTTCCCTTTATGACGGCAGGGTGGGCATACAGTTTGATAAACGGCTGGAATACGCCGATCCGGAAACCGGAAACACGGAAGTTCTGGCAAATGTCAAACCGGACTGGAAGGGATGCACCCTCTGGGATGAAAAAACGCTTTTATACGCCGACGACACAGGGCTGTACCGCAGCGATCTGTCAGGAGGAGCTGCCGAACTTATATATACCTGGAGCAATCACGGGATCCCGGTTTCAAAAATAGAGAGCATACTGACCGGAGAAGACGGCGATGTCAGCCTGATTTATATGGATTCCAAAGGAGCCAATTATCTTAAGCTTGTACCCACCACTGAGGAGGTAAAGATACAGGAAATCTCTTTTGCCGTAAACTCCGATTCCAGCCGGAAATATCAGGCTGCGGTAAATATGTTTAATAAAAAATACCCGGCGTACCGGATTAAAATGCAGACATATGTCCGAAACGACCCGAACCTTTTGACGGAACTGACCGCGGGGGACGGACCTGTGCTGGTAGATACTTCACTGGTGGGATTTGAGGAAAACGCCGAGTGCTGGGAGCCTCTGGATGAAGGCTTCAGGCAGATGAAGCTTAACGAGGAGCTTCTCCCTCAGGCTTTGGAGCCCTGCAGGATCAACGGCACACTGTACGGCATCGCCACGGATTTTTTTATTAATACGGTAATCACTTTTGCAAACGAGCCTGACGAATGGGATTATGACACCTTTCTAAGCTGCTTTGACGAAACGGATCCCTCCATGAAATCCGTTTTTAATCCTGTTATGCTCAGTGACGGTTATTCTTTTATTGCCGCTTTCTTTTATCACGGCCTGGATGAAAACTTCCTGTTTGACGCCAAAGAGTGCACTACAAATTTTGACAGCGACGCGTTTCGCAAAATACTGAGGCTGGCTCGATTTTTTACTGAAAGCATACATCAGGGAACAAGTGAGGATCTGCGCCAGGGTGCGTCCCTGTGCGGCGTGGTGGAGATAAAGAAGCCGGAAGACATGGCATGCCTGCGCATATGGGGCGGGGATGATCTTCGGTTTATAGGTTATCCATCCCAGGAGGGCTCAAAGCATTATATAGAGACTGATAATATCGTAGCGATCCGCGCAAACGCTTCAGCGGAGGACAAACGCCTGGCCTACAGCTTTTTCCAATTTCTTCTTTCCCACGACACACAGTCGGAAGCCGTTTCGGCATCTGGCAGCGACTGCAGGCTGAATGTGCGCAGGGATGTGCTGGAAGAACAGATCAACCTCATGAACGAAAACACCCTGACATGTCTGCAGGGCTTTCCGCAGTTTCTACTTGAGGACAATACAGACAGGGATCTTGACAGGACCGCACTGTATGAACTGCTGGAAAAGTCCGTTCCGAAATCTTATATGCCGCGTGACCTTACAAATATTTTCCTTGATGAACTGGATCTTTATCTGTCAGGGAAAACGACGGAGGATACGCTGATAGAGCACCTGAATAACAGGGTAGGACTGTATCTTTCGGAAAAGGCGGAATGAATATCTGCAAAAAAGGTCTGCGTAAAATCATGTGTTTTCCATGTTGACAGAAGATATAAACTATTTTATATTTGTGGTATGGCTTTTTTACTGTCCGGCAGACAGGATTTCATTCCTGCGGGCAGATGGAACGCAGACCAAAAACAGTGGGAACATAAATGAGCATGATAAAAAAGTGGACAAACAAACTGATAGACCGTTTCAGAGAAAGCAGGAAGGATCCTTCTGAGTCGCATTATGTGCAAACCTCCCCATCCTCTCCGCAGCTTTCTTTTATCGTCTGCGCCGGGCTGGCCGCACTGGTCTTCCTCCTGTACTATCAGATCGCTTTTGCTTTCTGCACTGCGAACGGCCTGCAGGACATGAAGGCGCACGCTAAATTTGCTCTGGAATTTTATCTGAATCCGGAAGTGTTTTTCTCCTTTGCAGGGCCGCTGATCATGAGATGGTATTCCGACGGTTATATGGGACAGTTTACGCCAAATCCCCTGCATAATCCCACCCATATCGCCTGCAAGGGATTCGGTCTGCTGGCAATGATGGCGGGAATCGACATCATAAGAAGTTACCGCAATCAAAAAGCCCTGTTTTTCAAAGGCGGAAAACAATATTTTTGGTTCGGTCTTTTTTCCTTCTTTTCCGTATTGGCAAAACCGACTTTTATGTACATGCTGCTTCCTGCCGGTATCATCATGGTGCTTCTCGACCTCCTGAAAGCCGCGGTGAAAAAGACTCCGTCCGTAAAAGCCGTTTGGAGCGCGGCCTGGCGGCTTGCCGTTGCCGCTCTTCCCAGCTGTGCTTATATCCTGACGGAATATATTGCTCTGTTTTTCTTCGGTACGGAATCGGACACTTCCGTCATTTTTACCAAGCCCCTGGAAGTCTGGCATTTCTTTTCATACGACGTTCCGACGTCCATTTTACTCGGCATGTTCTTTCCGATCTGGATGCTCCTGACAAATCTCGGTTACTTTTATGAGACTGTAGAGGGACGGCTCAGCGTACTGGGCTATATGGTGGGGGTACTGGAATTTTCTGTGCTTGCCGAGTCCGGAAGCCGGAAGGACGCCGGTAATTTTTCCTGGTGCATGATGGCGGGAATGACACTATTTTTTACAGTAAGCGTGTGCAGACTGACACTCTCCACCCTGCGTCAGAAACCCGGTGTGAAACATGCTGCCTATGTGCTTTTCAGCTGGTTCCTTTTATTTCTACATGTTTATTCCGGTTTGTCTCTGTACAATGTTTTCTCCAGCATACTGTAATCTGGTAACAGTTCAGCCGACAGCTATATACAGCGGAAAATCGTGCTCGCACGAATTTTCCGCTGTATATAGCTGTCGGCTGAACTGTTGCGTCATTTACGCTCGGGAGTCCGCATACCGGGATTTCCCTCAGCTTTCCATCAGTCAAACAGCCATGTCAGATAGGGAAGCAGCTGAATCGTGGAATCCCGGCTTCTCAGCAGAAAAGCCATGAAATAGACTGCATAACATACCGTTACGGCTCCGGTAAAAAAAGCTCTCTGCTTCCTGTTCTGCAGAGAACGCAGAATGACAGGGATCAGAAAAACGTTGCCCGTCGTCATATAATAACACACCCGTGAGGTTTCCGGAATATAGAATCCAAAACTGTAAATGATCAGCGAAAACAGATTCATATTAAAGAGCGTCTCTGCTCTTGGATTCCCCTGAATGGCCCGTTTGTAAAAAAGCAACGCAAAAATCAGAACAGCCAGACATTTGGCGATATTGGCATAAGAGACGGACTCTACATCCAAAATCAGATCTCCTTCATAATAGGGGTAGAAGAAAAACACCATTCTCCTCACGCCCTCTTTTCCCAGCGCCAATACCCCGCAGACAGCAGGAATCAGCCAAAGGGTTTTTCTGTTCCATTTCAGGTAATAGGCTACCAGAAACACGGGAATCGTCAGAAGTACGGACTTATGTACGAGGGACGCCAGCAGAATCCACAAAACAAATCTTACAAAATCCTTTTGAAACAGATATTTCATGGCATAAAGACAGACCGAAATAGCAAAATAGTAACGCACATTTGTAAAGCTCATAAAGTAAAACCCGTTTGCCATAAACAGAAAAAAAGACATTGCAAACCAGTCGGAGTTATCGTACAGACCTTTCAGAAAAAAGGCGCAGGTTACAAACGCCATAAACGCAAACACGACGCGGTAATTGTCATATCCGAACAGGGTCTGCAGCACCCTGACAAGCCATTGGAAGCCACTCTCATAAGCCACTTTCGTGTCCCCGCTTAAGATATGAAGAAAGTTGTACCGATAAGTCCAATAATCGTTCCCAATGCCGATGCGCAAAGCCGAAACCGCAAAAAGCGTCATGAATATTCCTGCCAGAAGAATCCTGTTTAGGGCCTCCTGTCTGTTTTCCGGCATGAACCCACGGCGCTTTCCTGCAGCCGCGCTGTTTACGAAACAGGCCGCATACACCGTCAGAATCGTTATCGTAATATATAAAACCATATCCACACCCCTTGTCAGCTTCGGCGCACACCCTCCGAAATAGAAGCCTATGCTTTCCCAATCTCAACACCGGCTTTCAAATCCTGGTCCTGTAATAAGCGGAAAGCAGCTTCCGGTCAGCCGAAATCAGAATGGCAGCCGTCACTGGAATTTTCTGACGGCCAAGCTGCTCCAGCAGCCGTTGAAACGATTCCTGGTTTCTGCGTCCGGCTTTCAGGCAGAGAACCGCGCAGTCACAGTTACGGATCTTTTCCAATTCTTCCGCATGTTCCACCGGATTTCCACATATCATGATCTTTTGGTCTTCCATAAATTCCGGCCCGTCCATTTCCGCATGCTGCTGATATTCCGCGGGAATTTCCTCATCCAGAAAAACAAGGGCGACTTTGGCGGCATCCTTCAGATACAGCTTCCAGTTAGGCGCAAACTCCGGCAGAAAAGGCGCTCCCAGGCAAACCACATGATAACGTCGCTCGATCGTGGAGGGAAGATAGACACCCGTATCAAGAATCAGAACTGTCAGAATGGCAAACACCGCTACAGCTAATCCCAGACATGCGCCCAGCGCGCAGGCGTTTCCCAGGCGAATTTTGGAACTGTCCACCGCCGTATTTCCATTCCTCACCACTTCAATCGATGCAATCTCCTTCCGCGTCCCGGCAAACTGCGGGACAATCGTCTCCATGACGGACGCCAGTCTCACGGAAAGCTCCGGGTCGTGAGTATCACAGCGTACATAAAGATAGCGTACATCCGAATCCACCGTGGCGTTAATATAGGAAAACAGTTCCTCGCGGGAGCACCGATCTTTCATTTCCTCATATACCTGATCCATGAAGAAATTCGTATGAATCACTTCTCCCCAGGTGAAATAATTGTAATAGTCATACGCTTCTCCCTGAGCATTCTCCGCAAATTCAATATAAAAGAGGGATTCGGCCTGATAGGTTCTTCCTCCTCTTGCCGCTGTTCTGGAATAATAGTAAATTCCTCCCACAAGAACCGTTCCCGCCAGAACAGCAATGGGCAGGATCCATATCTTTCTCAGAAAACGCAGCCATAGCAGCCTGTAATCCAACGGCTCTCTGCCGTATTCACATTCCCACATAACGCAAAACCTTTCCGGGCGAATTACGCCCTCTGCAGCGCGATCCTTTCAAACAGCCGCATGGCACGCTCCACCACAGCGTCCGAGTTATAATGCTGATGCTCTCCCCATCTTCCCAGTCCATAAATCTGTCTTTGTTCCATGTATGAAAGGATGTCAGCCATAATTCCCGGCTTATCCACAGTGTTCAGAGGATAGGTGGTTTCATTCCGGAACGCGATTCCCTCATGGCTGCCCGTCACTCTGTCCAGATTTGTCTCCACCCAGTAGCCTTTACTGCCAATACAGAAATTATGCCTGACAAGAATCCTGTGATAAGAGATCTCCGGGTCAGGGACATAAATCCAATGAGCCTTCGTATCCAGATGCTTTGGTACATACCGGATCTCTGTTCCGGTAGAGCGGAGTCTCCCGATCTTTTCCGGAATGTCCGGCCTGCAGTTTTCATACCGCTGCACGGATTTCCAGGGGATCGTCGTAACGATACAAGACGCCCGGAACCTGGAACCGTCCTCACAGGTTACGGTTTTGGTCTCCGGGTCCAGTCCCGCCGCCTTTTTCCGATACAGGATCCGGTCCCCCAGAGACTCACCCATCCTTCGCCAGAGCTCACCGTATCCGTATTTTTTCGGGTAGTAAAACTGAGTGCCGTAGGGTCTTCGGTTCAGGCAGCTTAACAGCGTTTCTTCAAAGGAAACATCCGGAAGCTTGTCCAGCCAGTAAGTCCCCAGCGCCTCCAGATCCGCTCCGAACATCTTTGCGTTGTACGGAAGCATATATGCCTTCGCTATCCTGTCACCCAGCTTCCATGTAACCCACTCCACAAACTTCTCAGGTCTGGGTGTGCCCAGATTGCATCCGGCCAGAGCAATGGATTTCAGATATTTTACCTGTTCCTCCTGCGGCATCTGCCAGATATTTGCCTCAAAGGGATGTCCTGTCTCGTAGGTTCCCATGTCGATCCTGGAATCCCGTTCAAAGAGATTCCATTCTTCCTCCGGCATAAACCCAAACAGGAATCGGTTTACCTCAGGTCTTCTCACATCCAGGAAATGCCCTCCGGCAATGTCCAGCGGCGAGCCGTCGACATCTGCGGAGCGGCACAGCCCTCCTGCCTGCGTCTCTTTCTCCAGAACCAGAAAAGATGCTTCCGGCATCTTTTCCCTGAGCAGATTGGCAAACGTAAGGCCTGCGGGTCCGGCCCCCAGAATCAGATAGTCAAATATCTCCATTTTCTCCGTTTTCCCATCCTTTCGTTTTTCTTCTGCAGTTTATATGGATCAGGCACAAAAGGAAAGAACAATAGTAATACGCGTGCAGATATACCAGAGTTCCCGCAGGCATCACAAGACAGATCGCCGCCGCCTGCCCCAGAAGGACAAACGCAATTCCCGCAAGTCCCGGCAGACAGTGTTTCTTTTTAATATGCCGAATGATCTCTGCAAAAAAAAGATAGATTTCATACAGCGGAATAGCAATCAACAGCAGACTGTAAAAATAAGTTCTCTGCAGGATCCCTGAAATTCCGTTTCCGATTCTGTCCGCCGCTTCAAAGAAAATTCTGTGAACCGCCGCATTCTTCCATGCCGACGCGCCCCCGGCGTTGTAAAAATCTTCCTCTCCCATCTCCCAGGAAAGTAGCGTCCAGGGAGCAGGATCGTTTACCGGCGGCGTCCCGCCGGCTTCGATATATTCCTCAGACCTCAACATAACAGCCTTCAGAAGCATGGAAATCTGCGTTTTGGCATATATGGGAATATTATGCGCCGTTATTCTGTAATAGGCCCGCATATACGCCTTGGCCGCCCCATCCTCCGCAAGACTCTGATTAATATCCCCTCTGCCGTTCGCATAATTATACCGCCGATAACCGTCCATTCCATAATAACGAAGGATTTCGACCGGAACCACTGCGTCGATTGCGGCCAGATCCTCTTTAGCTCCCTCGTAAGACAGGTTTCCGTCGGACGATGCCAGAATATTCCGCAGGGTAGGCAGAGAGTTGATAAAAGAGTAATCTTTTCCGTAATACTTGATATCGCCCAGTTTCTGAGGGACAAAAAACATCGCCAGGGCAGCCGCCATGGCAAGACCCCAGAGAGCCGCCTTCCTGGGGCGGAGGCGGTACAGAAACAGGATCTGTAAG
>CANQSE010000012.1 GCA_947626405.1 uncultured Acetatifactor sp.
CGTTGACCATGCAAGCGGCTGGTTTGACCAAAAATGCGGAGATTTCCGAAGCGTTCATAACTATTTCAGACCCTTAAAAGTAAAGCCCGACGACAGGCGCGCCTTTGTGATAAGCGGGTACGGCGGTTATGCCTGCCGCATACCTGAGCACTCCGCCGCGGACAGAACCTACGGTTACAGGGAATTTTCAACTGTCGAAGAATTTGCTTCGGCATATGAGGAATTAGTAAAAAAACACCTTTTTCCCCTCGAGAAGTCCGGACTGAGCGGAGCCGTATACAGCCAGCTCTCCGACGTGGAGGAGGAAACCGACGGGCTTATTACTTACGACAGACGCGTGTTAAAGCTTTCCTCCGGCTTCCAGCCTGACTGACAGCTTTTTCTTCACGTGGAAATAAGCGGGAATCAAAAAGAAATCCGCCATTACCCATGCAAACGGGTTTCCAATGGCAACACCCGTAAAGCCCAGTAAGGGAACGAGCACAAGACCTGCGAGCGTCCTGGCCGCCATCTCGAACACTCCCGCCAGAATTGCAAAGGTCGGAAAACCCATTCCCTGTATTAAAAAACGTATGATATTTACAAGTGCAAGCGGAAAATAGAACGCTGTATTTACTGTTAAAAACAACCATGCGTTATTAATAACACTCGTTTCTGATACATCCAAAAACAGCGACGCGAGATGTTTTCCCCCGAAAATGCTGACCGCCAGTGCGATCACCGAATATCCGGCCCCAAGGATAATGCAGGACTTAAGGCCCTGTCCAAGACGTTCCAGTTTTCCCGCGCCTACGTTCTGTCCCCCATAGGTTGCCATGGTTGAACCCATCGCGTCAAACGGACACGCAAGGAACCCGTTGACCCGTGCGGCGGCGGTAACGGAGGCCACCGCGTCGGAGCCAAGAGTGTTGGTTGCGCTTTGCAGTATGACACTGCCGATGGCGGTAATCGAATACTGAAGGCCCATCGGTATACCCATCCCGCATAGCACCTTCATCTTATGCGAGTCCGGCTTCCACTCTCCCTTCCTTATCCGAAGGATTTCAAATTTCTTTATCATATAAATCAGACAGCATATCCCCGACACTCCCTGTGAGATGACAGTCGCATACGCCGCTCCGCGCACTCCCAGCCCAAGCTTCAGTATAAACAGAAGATCAAGACATATATTAAGAACAGAAGCCATCAAAAGAAAAATAACAGGAGTTTTGCTATCTCCAAGCGCTCTGATAACACCTGATGTCATATTGTAGAGAAACGTGACGGGAATCCCCATGAAAATAACCCATATGTAAGAATAGGAGCCGTCAATTATATCGTCAGGCGTATTCATCCATATAAGGATCTGATGGCAAAGCAGCGTTGTAATCACCGTAAGAACCACGGCGAAGGCGGCGGACAGCCAGACGCAGTTTGCGACATAATGGCGCAATCCCGCCGGATCATCCGCTCCGAATTTATGCGCTATGGGAATGGAAAAGCCGCTGCAGATTCCCATACAAAATCCTATGATAAGGAAATTCACGGAGCCCGTCGCTCCTACCGCCGCCAGGCACCCTTTCCCGAGGAACTTCCCCACAATCAGCGTATCCACGAGATTATAAAACTGCTGAAAAAGGAACCCAAATAAGAGAGGTACAGAAAACCCCAGGATCAGCTTCATCGGCGATCCCTTTGTCATATTTTTAATCATATCACACATCTATCCTTTCAAAAACGCATCAAAAACGTTAATATTCTTTGCCATGCTCACAATCGTGTCTTTCTCTCTGCGCATATAAGCCTCCAGAGCCGCTGTCTCGTCTCTGTTAAAGCCCCTGCTGCTTATCATTTTATAGTCCGACAGCCTTCCCTCCGCGCTTTTATCCCCTTCCGTAAACAGCACGTATATTTCGCGCTTTCCATCCTTACTCACAATAGAAGACACAGACATTTTCATTCTTATACCCCTTAGCGTGCTTCAGCACGCATACAATTCAGAATTTGAAAGTTTACTTTCAAAATTATACCCTTAGCGTGCTTCAGCACGCATACAATTCAGAATTTGAAAGTATACTTTCAAAATTATACCCCAAGCGTGCTTCAGCACGCATATCATTCAGAATTTGAAAGTTTACTTTCAAAATTATACCCTTAGCGTGCTTCAGCACGCATACATTGAATAAAAGCCCTGGCGCCGTTTTACCGGCGTCCAGGGCTTTACAGATCCTTTCCTTTTTACGCGAAGGGATTCTCCGTGGGATAAGGCAGGCTCTTGGGCTGATTGTAGTTCAGATCCTCAACAGGCACGCCGATATACTTGAATACCTCGAACAATGCCTTTCCGAAGTGACCGAACGCAACCGCGCCATGGTGAGGATAGTTCTTCTGAATCAGCACATGGCGATAGAAACGTCCCATCTCAGGTATAGCGAATACGCCGATACCTCCGAAGGACTTGGATGCAACGGGAAGAACCTCGCCTTCCGCAATGTAAGCCCTAAGCTTGCAGTCTGCGGTGGACTGTAAACGATAGAAGGTGATGTCGCCGGGTACAATGTCTCCTTCCAAAGTTCCGTTTGTAACCTCGATAGGCAGGCTCCTCGCCATGATTTTCTGATACTTCATGCTGCATGCCGCAAGCTTTCTTGAGCATGTGTTGCCGCAGTGGAAGCCCATGAACGTATCCTTATGGGTGTAGTTGAATTTACCCTTGATAGCCTCGTTGTACATATCGTCGGGCACGGAATTGTTGATGTCAAGCAGGGTAACTGCATCATTGCTTACGCAGGTTCCGATAAACTCGCTTAAGCATCCGTAGATATCAACCTCGCATGACACAGGGATTCCCATTCCGGTAAGACGGCTGTTTACATAGCAGGGAACAAAGCCGAACTGGGTCTGGAATGCGGGCCAGCACTTTCCTGCGATAGCAACATACTTGCGATAACCCTTGTGAGCCTCTACCCAGTCAAGCAGAGTAAGCTCGTACTGAGCCAGCTTGGGAAGTACCTCGGGCTTCATGTTGCCTGCGCCGAGCTCCTCCTCCATCTCCTTTACCTTTGCGGGGATTCGCTCGTCTCCCGCATGCTTGTTGAAAGACTCAAACAGATCAAGCTCGGAGTTTTCCTCAATCTCAACGCCCAGATTGTAGAGCTGCTGGATAGGCGCGTTGCATGCCAGGAAGTTAAGGGGTCTGGGACCAAAGGAAATAATCTTCAGATCGCTCAGTCCCACGATTGCTCTTGCGATGGGAACAAACTCATTTATCATATCCGCGCACTCTGCAGCGGTTCCCACCGGATACTCGGGTATGTAAGCCTTTACGCCGCGCAGCTTTAAATTGTAGCTTGCGTTCAGCATACCGCAGTAAGCGTCTCCGCGGCCGTCCATCAGGTCACCCTGGCTCTCCTCAGCAGCCGCGATATACATTGCGGGGCCGTCAAAATGCTTTGCAAGCAGTGTCTCGGAGATTTCGGGACCGAAGTTGCCAAGGTAAACGCACAGCGCGTTACAGCCGTTCTTCTTAATGTCCTCAAGAGCCTGCACCATATGGATTTCACTCTCCACGATGCACACGGGGCACTCGTAGATATCAGCGGCGTCATACTTATCCGTATACGCTTTTACCAGAGCTTTTCTCCTGTTCACGGACAGGCTCTCCGGGAAGCAGTCACGGCTGACAGCCACGATGCCGATTTTTACCTGTGGTAAATTGTTCATGTTTGAATCCTCCTGTTTTATATTAAATTTTTACTTCTCACAGTACAATCATGGTACACTCAAAAATTCAGTCAATCGTTAAGATCAAGATTTTTGCCCTTAAGCCCCAGGAAGCTGCCGGCATCCAGACCGCCCTCCTCATGTCCGATCAGCCACTTGTTGGTTGCGGTTATGAGGCAGTCCTCGTTGCGGGTTGTCCTGTCAGAGGTTCTTGCGTGGGAAGCCTTTGTGGTATAGTTTGTTCCCTTAGGCAGCACTATTGCGACCTGGAAGCCCTTGCCGTCCACTCCGCACGGAGCATAGTGCAGTGTAGTGGCATATACCTCGACAGCGGTTCCGGCCGGAACCAAAAACGCCTTTACCTTTGAAGTGTCATATGTAAAGTCCTCCTCCACATCCTTAAGGAGACCAAGCATAAGCACGGCGTCCGTTGCTGCCACGTTGACTTCCGAGCTTCTGTGATACTCCAGAGCGTTAAGCTTGGAATTGTGGCCGTTGCAGTATCCGATCTGAATGGGCATCTCGCCATAGCACACATCGGAAATCTCTTTGTATACAGGGAGCGCCTCTAAAGACGCGTCGCCGGGCTCGTATACGACGCCGTCGGGAACAGGCGTATTCTTAAGAGCCTTTACCAGCTCCGTCATGTCAACATTTTCAATGACGCGGCCGTATTCACGAAATTCAGGACTTCTTACAGATAAAATCTCCATTTTCCTCTCATCCTTTCCAAATATATTGTTTTTTTAAATATCCGCAGCGCTGCCCCGCTTATTTCGTCAGAATGTCAAACAAAGGCTTGCATGCGGGATAAATCTCCTTAAACTGGGCATATCTGGCGTCATACTTCGCCACAAGCTCAGGATCCGGCTCGACAGTGTCAACAATTCTGACAACCTTTGCCGCGATCTCCTCGACGCTTGCATATTCCCCGCAGGCAACGGCGGCCAGCATGGCTCCGCCCATAGCGGGACCTTCCTCGCTCTCGATAATGTCAACCTTAAGGTTCAGCACGTTTGCGATAATCTTTTTCCAGAGAGGGCTCTTTGCGCCGCCTCCGCAGATCTTGGTACGCTTCAGATCGATCCCGAGACTCCTTGCAACCTCCAGGGAATCCCTGAGCGCAAACGCAACTCCTTCCAGTACGGCCTGAGTCATGTCCGCACGGGTGGTGTCCATTGTCATGCCTATAAAGGTGGCTCTGGCGTTGGGACTGTTGTGAGGTGAGCGCTCTCCCATAAGATACGGCAGGTAGAACACATGGTTCTCCCCAAGCTTCTGAATCGGCGCCTGCTCCGAAGCGTAATCCTTTGTCCCGATGATGTCGTCCATCCACCACTTATTGCAGCTTGCAGCGCTGAGCATACATCCCATCAGGTGATAATGGCCGTCCGCATGCGCAAAGGAGTGCAGCGCGTTAAACCTGTCTACTCCAAACCTGCCTGAGGATATAAACACCGTCCCGCTTGTTCCCAGCGAGATATTGCACATGTTGTCGCCCACGGTTCCCGTTCCAACGGCAGCGGCGGCATTGTCCCCCGCTCCTGCGGCAACGACCGTGTCCGCGGGGATGCCAAGTTCGGCGGCAATTTCCGGCAGGACGGTTCCGACCTTTTCATAGCTCTCATAACATTTTGCAAGCTGATCCATGCTTATGCCGCAGATATCGCACATTTCCTTTGACCAGCAGCGGTTCTTTACGTCAAACAGCAGCATGCCGGATGCGTCTGATACATCTGTGCAGTGCACTCCCGTCAGCCTGTAGGCGATGTAGTCCTTGGGAAGCATAATCTTTGCGATCCTTGCAAAGTTTTCCGGCTCGTTCTTTTTTACCCAGAGGATCTTTGGAGCGGTAAAACCTGCAAATGCAATGTTTGCAGTATACTCCGACAGCTTCTCCTTGCCTATGACGGTATTGAGATACTCTGTCTCCTCCGTGGTCCGCCCGTCGTTCCACAGAATCGCCGGACGTATCACATTGTCATCCTTGTCCAGGATCACCAGGCCGTGCATCTGGCCGCCGAAGCTTATACCGGCCACCTGGCTCTTATCCACATCCTTAATCAGCTCCCTGATGCCGATCATGGTCTGCTCATACCAGTCCTCCGGTTTCTGCTCCGACCATCCCGGATGAGGGAAATACAGGGGATACTCTTTTGAAACGATATTGACGATTTTGCCTTCGCTGTCCATCAGCAGAAGCTTTACCGCCGACGTTCCCAAATCCACACCTATGTACAGCATTTGTAACCTCCTCTACATTTTTCACAGTCCGCCGCACCGTCGCATGATTCCCCATTATAAATCACTCTGCGCGGTGTGCGCCGTATAAATCTATCATACCTTTTATTTCGCAAAAAATCAATATAGAGCCGAGTGTTTTTTTACAACCGGCAACAGTTCAGCCCCTCCCTCGCAAGCCATGCCCTGTACTGCCGATATTATCCCCGCAAACGCGCTTGTGCCAGGCTCCGTCACGCCCTCACCCAGACGGTCATTTCACCCTCGCCTCTGTTGTTCCAGGCATAATACGGCACGAGAGTCAGAGTGATCTCCTTCCCGTGAACGGGCTCATAGCTTTGGTACAACTCCCCTTCCCTCTCGGGATCCTGAAGCCCCGGCACCTTTAACACGCACATCTCATGCCCGAGCTTATCTGTTTTTTCAACCGATACCGCCTTGCTGCAAAATGCGCCGTCAGCAAAAAGCCTTGACACATCCGCCCTTTTGAGGTGCAGGTTGTTTCCGTTGTCGGCCTCCTCCATGCAATAGCATACAGGGCCTCTCAGGAAAGCCGCCTTTCCGATATCCTCCCTCACTCTTGTGTCCGCGCCGGCCATGCGCACCTCCATGGGGAAGGTGAGACGGATTTCGTCGCCGTCGCAGAAGCTTCCCGTCAGATAAAGATAACCCTTCTCAAACCTTGCGCGGATCCTTTCATCATCTCCCGCTTTGCCGGAAAGCTCCGCGCTGCGCGTCTCACCGCTTCCCGCCGTTTTAACCTTCCAGCTCCCCAGAGAAGCGCCCTTTGCAAAGACGTCCGCCTGCGCCTCGCCGCACCAGCCGGGCACCCTGAAAGCGAGCGTTCCCTGTACATTCTCCTCTGCACACAGCGTAAAATTTGCGCTCCCTTCCCATGGGAAAGCGCTCTCCTGCCGGATTTTAAGAGATTTTCCTCCCAGCCTGCAGCTCATACTGTTTCCGACGTACAAATGGGTGTACAGCGTGTCTTCTCCAACCGTATATACATATGCTCCGATTGAGCTTACTATCCTTGCAATATTCGGAGGGCAGCATGCGCACCCGAACCACTTCTGACGCACGCTCTTTACATGGGCTTTTCTCTCGTCCTCATGACATGCCCGCGGAAATACCTCGAGCGGATTTACATAAAAGAAGCTTTTCCCGTCAAGCGCCATTCCCGCCAGAACCGTGTTGTAAAGGGCAAGCTCCATCACGTCGCCGTATTCCCCCACAGCCTCAATCTCAAGCATACGCCTGGCAAAAAATGCCAGTCCTATAGCGGCGCATGTCTCCGAGTACGCCGTGTCGGCCGGAAGATCATACGGGAATGAAAAAGCCTCCCCCACATGCGTCGCGCCGATTCCACCGGTTATGTAAAGCTTTTCTTTTACAATGCTGTCCCACAGTCTCCTGCATGCCGCGTACAGCTCCTTATCGTTTTTCAGTCTGGCGACATCCGCCATTCCGCTGTAGAGGTATACGGCCCTCACCGCATGGCCCACGGCTTCCGACTGCTCTCTCACCGGAAGATGCGCCTGGTGATAGAAATGACGCAGTCCGTCACCCGGCTCGCGGTACGGTCTTCCCTCGTACTGCGCCCTTTCCTTCTCCTCCTCGTCGAAGTAATACGGTCTGCGTCCCCGCATGTCAAGGAAGAATCCTGCAAGCTCCAGATACTTTTTCTCACCCGTCACCTCATAGAGCCTTGCAAGCGCCATCTCCGCAATCTCATGGCCCGGATAGCCCTTGCTCTGACCCTCGCCCGGACCGAAATGCTTCCCTATGAAATCAGCGTATTTCTCCGCCGCCTTTAAAAGCCTGTCCTTTCCTGTGGCCTGATAGTACGCCACGGCTCCTTCCGCAAGATGCCCGAAGCAGTAGAGCTCATGGTGATCCCTCAGATTGGTAAATATCCTGTCCATTCCGTTTATTATATAATACGTATCAAGATAGCCGTCTTCCGACTGAGCCGCGCACACAATCTCAATCGCTTCGTCCGCCGTCTTTTCCAGCTCGGGATCGGGATGATTCATAAGAGAATACCCCACGGCCTCGATCCACTTGGAAAAGTCGCTGTCCTGGAAGACAAATCCGTAAAACTTGTCAGGATCGGGGTTAGCCGGATCCTCTGGAAGCGCCTGAAATCCCCGAAATGTATATGCCGGCGCAATGAAGTCCTTTCCCTTTTCCCTCTTTTCGCGCATCAGGCGTCCCGCCGTCCTGAAATTGCGCATACAATAGCTCGGTTCCGCCTCCGGTATCCTGTCGTTTAACGCATCCCACTGATAGGGAATTACCTCGCGGCGCACAAGCTCCTGTTCCCTTCCCCAGAACCCGTCCGTGACATGGATGTTTTTCAAATCCACAGGTACGCTGAATCCTTTTTCCTCCATTTACCAATCCTCCGTTTTAAATCTGGAATAAAACCCTTTTGCTCCTTTTATTATTTATCATTTACGGGGATTTTTCAAGCAATTTTGACGGCGCAATGCCAATTCGGCGCGCAGTTTCGCTTCTGCGCTGTTTATGTGGATTTTTACAAAAAATCATGATACAATTTAACCAAGTACCGTGATCTGATATCAAAAATATAGGAGTTTATTATGCCTGCAAAAAACAACAAGGCCTTACTCAGAGAAAAAAGTCTTGCCGCAACCGTACTTTTCTGTATTCTGTTTGTGATTCTTTTAATCCTGACCTATTTCCTTATAAGCAGAATCGGCGAACAGCGCTGCCTGACCCGCATGGAGGAAGGTGTAAACACCGTCATAGACGAGGTCGCGCAAAAGCTCAGCAGGGACAGCGAAATATTAAATATAGCCGCAAATATGCTGGCGGACGAAGACGATTTTGACATAGAGACAATCCGCGACACCATGACCAACCTGTCGCCGCTTCTGACCACCATGCAGATCAACGTTGTGCTTCCCGACAACACCGTGATAACTCCCAGGGGAAACACTTTAAACAACATCGGCAAAATTGACTTTGAAAAGGAAGCTGCCCTCAACGAGCATATGTCGGATCGCATGGTGAGCGTTACGGACGACAGCACAATGCTTTTAAGGCACTATGTACCCGTGATAAAGGACGGACGCACGGTTGCGCTTATCTACGGCGTCACGTTTCTCGACGACCTTCCGGACGCCCTTAACATTTCCAACATCTACAACGCAAGCGCAAGCGTCTGCATAATCGACACAAAAAACGGCGACATGATAATGGACACCTGGCACGGGGAGCTTGGCAACCTTAACGAAATCACATCCTACAGGACCAAAGGCGGCGAAAGCTGGCTTAAGAAGCGCCAGGAGATACTCGACCGCATGACCGGACATGTGATTGTAATGTCCGATGCCACCAAAGAGTGGTCTTATCTCTACTACGCTCCCATCGATGTCAACCAGTGGACCATCATGGTTTCCGTACCGGTAAAGGAAGCCTTCGCCCAGCTTTTTGCAATTCAAAGGGTATGCTATGTGGCGGGAGCCATTGCACTTGTAATGCTTATCCTGTATTACCTTCTTATGAGGAAAAATGCCATAAGCGTCGTAAACAGGGCCGTCGAAACCGCCGTGCTGGAGGAAAAGCTTCAGAAGGCCGAGGCTGCGGAGCGGGCAAAGACCATGTTCCTCTCCAACATGTCGCACGATATCCGCACGCCCATGAACGCCATCATAGGCTTTACCACGCTGGCGCAGGCAAATATTGACAACAAAGCCCGCGTGCAGGAATATCTGTCCAAAATAATGTCCTCGGGCACTCATCTTTTAAGTCTGATAAACGACATTCTGGATATGAGCCGAATCGAGAGCGGAAGACTCAACATCGAGGAAAAGGAATGTACCATTTCCGACATATTCAGGGATATGCGAAATATTCTTCAGACTCAGATGCAGGCAAAGCAGCTAAGCTTCTATATGGACACCATTGACGTAACCGACGAGGATATCTGCTGCGACAAGCTTCATCTCAATCAGGTGCTGTTAAACCTGTTAAGCAACGCCATAAAATTCACTCCGTCCGGCGGCTCCGTCTTTCTTACCGTCCGCCAGAATCCCTCAACCGCGCCCGGCTACGGGGACTACGAGATACGTGTTAGAGATACCGGCATCGGCATGAGCGAGGAATTTGTACAGCACGTGTTTGAGCCGTTTGAGCGCGAGAGGACCTCGACGGACAGCGGTATTCAGGGCACGGGACTCGGCATGGCGATCACAAAGAGCATCATTGACGCCATGGGCGGTACAATCGAAGTAAAAACGGAGCAGGGCAAAGGGACGGAATACATCATAAAGCTGAAGCTGCGTCTGCAGTCGGAACACAAAAATATAGAAAATTCACCTGAGCTTTCCGGACTTCGGGCGCTGGTAGTGGACGACAGCTTCAACACCTGCGACAGCGTCACGAAAATGCTGACCCAGCTCGGCATGCACGTAGAATGGACGCTCCGCGGCAGGGACGCCATACTCTATGCCAGACAGTCAATTGAAATGAAGGATGAATTTAAAGTATACATCGTAGACTGGTCGCTTCCGGATTTAAACGGTATAGAGGTTGTAAGACAGCTTCGAGCCGTGGTGGGACAAAACGTTCCCATAATAATTCTCACCGCCTACGACTGGAGCATTTTTGAAAGCGATGCGCGCGATGCCGGAGCGACCGCGTTCTGCAACAAGCCGATCTTTGCATCCGAACTGCGAAGCGCCCTCATAAACGCAATTTCGGGGAAATCCTCCAAAGCTCCCGGATCCGAAGGGCTCCTTCCCGATCCGGACGCGGAACTTAAGGGAAAGCGGCTCCTCCTGGTTGAGGACAATGAACTCAACCGAGAGATTGCGCAGGAAATCCTTGAGGAGAGCGGTTTTATCGTTGAGACGGCCCATGACGGGGCAGAGGCCGTGGAAAAGGTGAAAAAATCCCCGCACGGTTATTACAGTCTGGTGCTTATGGACATTCAGATGCCCGTTATGAACGGATATGAGGCCACCCGCGCCATCCGTGCGCTGGAAGACAGGGTTCTTGCCGGCATACCGATTGTGGCAATGACCGCAAACGCCTTTGAAGAAGACCGCAGGACGGCGCTTGAGAGCGGTATGAACGCCCATGTATCAAAACCGATTGACGTTCAAAAGCTCATGGGTGTACTTCACTCTCTGTTAAAGCAGGTTCCCTGAAATCAATCGTGAGAACATCGTCAGTACCGGGCGTGACTTGCAAGGAATATGCTAGACTGCTACGCGCGACTCCGTCATATCCAGCCCGGCAATGTCGATGTTCTCCTGACAGACCGTGCGGGCACGTCGGCACTTGGCGAGGTACTTTCGAGCCTGGTGTCCGTTACGTGCTAAGCCGAGCGGAAGCGCGTCTGCCGGGAGAACATCGTCAGTACCGGGCGTGACTTGCAAGGAAAATGCTAGGCTGCTATGCGCCTTTCCGTCGTATCCAGACCGGCAATGTCGATGTTCTCCTGACAGACCGTGCGGGCACGTCGGCACCTGGCGAGGTACTTTCGAGCCTGGTGTCCGTTACGTGCTAAGCCGAGCGGAAGCGCGTCTGTCAGGAGAACATCGACATTGCCGGGCTGGATAAGGCGGAGGGGCTGAACCGTTACGATTTATACCTAAAAATTGTGCTTAAGAATTTCAAATTAAGCTTGTAAATCAACTATATATTGTGGTACAATAAGGGGGATAAGTACGAAATGTTGTTGCCGATGATCTGACTCCCGGGAGCCCGTCTCCCCAGGAAGCGAGAAAACCAATGAATCAGTCCGACCTGAAGCGAAATTCACATATGCTGCGGGGTTCCCTGTCCAAACGAGGCTATATGCGCTGGTGGCATTCCTTTTCGGGTGTAAGCGCCGAAAGCGGGGAAACTCGCACTTTTTTTGTTGAATTTTTCCTTATTAATCCCGGACTGGATCGCGGAAAAGCCATTCTCGGTCTCCATCCCTATTATCGCAGACGCGGCATAAAGCCCTCATACGTGATGATAAAGGCAGGAGTCTATCCCGGAGACGACGGACAGCCGGGCAGACAGCTCCACGCGTTTTATTCCGCTTCCGCCTTAAACGCCACAAAATGTCCTCTCATTATGCAGGTTGGCGACTGTACATACAGGGAAGACAGGATAACGGGCAGAGTGGAGGTTACAGAGCAGGAGGCACGCCGCCGCTGCATGATGAGCGACGCCGGATCAATGGAATGGGATCTTGAGGTATATAAAGCCGTATCGTGCCATACCGGTTTTCTGGCGGGACGTCTGAGCCGCTTTTTAAACGCTCTCGACAGCTACTGGCACGGCGAGGGCATCCGCAGCTTTTTCCGCGGGACGGTGACTCTTGACGGAGAACAGTATGTTGTAAACGCTGACACAAGCTACGGCTACGCGGACAAGCACTGGGGCCGCAGCTTCAACAAACCATGGCTTCAGTTTGCCTGCTGTTCGCTGACAAGCAGACGGACGGGCAGAGAGCTGCGCCACTCCGCGCTTGCCGTAAACGGCTGCTGCCCCCGGTTCCTGTTTATTCCACTGAGACGCCGTCTGATGATACAGCTTTCATATACCGGAGAGAGCATCGACTTCGGATTCGGCAGGAATTTTCCTTTCGGGAAATGCAGATGGGAGACAAAGGAAACCGGAAAACGCTTTATATGGCATATCATGGCGCGCAACCGGCAATACATGATAAAGATATCAGGAAGCTGCACAAAGGAAAAGATGCTTAAGCTTAAGTACGAAAACCCAGACGGCGGGCGGTCGCGCACCCCTCTCCAGTCCGGCGGCTCAGGCATAGGGACCGTGGAGATCTACCGCATCGTAAAAGGAGAGCGTGAGCTGCTCGATACGCTGGATATGACAAACGCCCTCTGCATTTACCGCGCCCAGGGCAAAAAGCCCCACGCAGACAGGATGTCTTAGAAAGATCTGCCCGCACGTTTAAATGCTGTAATCGAAGCTGCCCTCGCGCCGTCTGCGCTTCTCAACCAGGTCAGCTACGGTCACATTGTCTATCACGCTGTTTATCGCCCTGTATAAATCTCTCCAGACCTCCAGAGTTTCGCATGTATCGCATTGTTCACATTCCGAACCGTCCTCAAGGCACGCAACCGGCGCCATTGAGCCCTCCGTCAGCCTGAGTATCATGCCAACCGTGTACTCGGCGGGATCTCTTGCAATCCTGTATCCTCCCTGTGCCCCGCGTACGCTTTTTACGTAACCGGCCTTATTTAATATTGCGATGATCTGTTCAAGATATTTTTCTGAAATGTCCTGTCTGGCCGCGATATCCTTGACCTTGATGCACTCGCCGTTATTGTTAAGCGCAAGATCCAGCATGACCCGCACCGCATATCTTCCCTTTGTGGAAATTTTCATGTGTCTCTCCTTTTATAACCGCAGCGTCTTTTGCACACTCTGTGCTAAATTCCCACTAAACTTGTAGGAATGTTATGAATTTATCATACTGCCTTCTGTGCCCTTTGTCAAGAAAGCAAAACCGAAAGTTTCATACGTTGACAAATTTCCTCATACAGCCGTATACTATTATCAGCTTTTACTTTAAATTTTGTTTTATTTCCTTTTCGGAGGCAAGGGATGATTTCGGAGAATACCTATCGCGTTAAGAATCTGTATGACTCGCTTAAGAGCGCACCCCGGCGCAGCGAACCGCTTTCGGTGGCGGTTCCGGGTTCAAAGAGCGTCACTAACAGGGCATTGCTTCTGGCAACCATGGCAAGCGGGGTCTCGCGTCTGGAGGGAGTGCTCTTTTCGGACGACTCGGCGCATTTTCTGAAATGTATACAGGCTCTGGGATTTGAGACAAGAGTGGACAAAGCGACGCACACCGTTACCGTAAACGGTCTCGGCGGCGCCATTCCCTATGCTTCCGCCAGACAATACGTCGGCAGCGCAGGCACGGCAGCACGGTTCCTCACCGCGTACCTTGGGCTCTCGCACGGGATTTTTTACATGGACGCATCGGAACAGATGCGCAGACGCCCCATGGCTCCGCTTCTGGATTCGCTTAAGGAGCTCGGCTGCCAGGTGTTTTACGTTCCTGGCCACGAGCACGGTCATTTTCCCTTTTTTTTGAGGGGGCACGGTTTTAAACGTGACAGCATCACCGTGAACATCGACCACAGCAGCCAGTTTCTAAGCGCCCTGCTTATCGCCTCCTGCCTGTCCGAACGCGATTTCACAACGCGCGTGGAAGGCACTCACGGAATGGCGTATATACACATGACGCTGCGTATGATGGAGCAGTTTGGCGTGACGGTCGAGACACCCTCCCCCGACACATTTATCACCAGAGCGGGACAGCGCTACAGAGCAATGGATTACCGGATCGAGCCGGACGCGTCGGCAGCGTGTTACTTTTACGCCATGTGTCCGCTTCTCAATATTCCGGTGCGGGTAGACGGAATACATTTCGGCTCCCTGCAGGGCGACACGGAATTTATAAGGTTGCTTGAGCGCATGGGATGCAGCGCATGCGACACTACGGACGGCATACTCCTATCCCCTCCGGACGACGGCGTTTATCACGGAATCTGCGCCGATATGTCCGCATGCTCCGATCAGGCTATCACTCTTGCCGCAATTGCGCCCTTTGCCGAGGGACCGACGACAATAACGGGAATCGGCCATATACGCCGCCAGGAGAGCGACCGCCTAAACGGTATAGTCACGGAGCTTTCAAAGATGGGTATACGGTGCGTATCTGACGAGGACAGCATAACTGTTTTCCCCGGCTCACCCTCGCCATCCCTGGTGGAAACGTACGACGACCACCGTATGGCCATGGGCTTTACCCTCACGGGACTCAGAGCCGACGGAATCGTCATAAACAATCCCGCCTGCTGCCGCAAGACCTTTTCCGAATATTACGAAGTCCTTGAAAAAGCCATTGAAAACTTAAAGCAGAGCAGTTAAGAGAAATCTGCTGTATTACTCCGTCTGCCCCATTGCCTGCAGCACATCGGTATAGTAATTTTCCTGAATCACATAGGCGCTGAAATTATAGCGGTCCTTTACCTCCTGACGCGCCTGGGCAAGATACTGATCCTTCTGATCGTCAGGCACGATATCCTGTCCGTTTTCGTCCTGGAGCCATGTTGTTATGTCTCCCTTTTCTATAAATATCACGGAGTCGGTCACAAAATCACGGTTGTTAAAAATCACCATTCCCTCGCGATCCGAGAGTATATCGCGGCCCGCGTACATCCTGGAATCATAGTCAAATCCGAAAAGATTTAAAAGCGTCGGAAGAAGATCCATCGAGCCGCACACCTTGTCTATTATTACCGGTTCTTCCATTCCCGAGTTCCACAGTATAAGGGTATTGCGGAACTTGTCTTTTCCCTGGGAAAGATCCTTTCCCGCCAGCTCCTCGTATTCCTCATCCGTCATCCCATACGGATAATGATCGGCGCTCAGACAGATCACAGTCTTTTCAAGCTGTCCGGCCTCGTCAAGCTGCTGAATCAGGCTTTCAAGCGCCTTGTCAAGCTCGATATTGCAGGCGATGTAAGCTTTCGATGTCTCCGACTTATCAAGATTTGCCACGGCATCCTTATTCTTTGCTGACATCGCATTGCCGCTGAAGCTGTAATTCATATGTCCGGACACTGTCATATAATACACATGGAATCTCTCGTCGTGTACATATTCCGGCACTGTCGCCACCATCATGTTGTAGTCGGACGCGGGCCACCTGTTTGCCCCTTCCATCTGAAATACCTTGCTCCCCCACTCAGCCTCGTCAAGATCGCCAAGCTTGCAGGCCTTAAAGTCATAGCCCATGTTTGGATGGGTCCTGTGCCTGTCGTAGTATGAGAGCGAATTGTCATGATAGGCGTAGGAATGTACGTTTTCTGCTGCAAAAAATGCCGGCAGCGCAAAAGGCTGAATGTTTTCCGCGCTCCGCTTCATGCTGTGCATCTGATCAGGAATCAGCGCTGTCATATTTATATATTCGCCGTCGCTTGTGCTGGTCTGCCACAGCGGTACATAATAATTTTCACAGACAAAGCCTGAATGTGAAAGCTTATACAAAGTCGGCGTAAGCTCCTCGTCTATAGCATAGGTGCAGAAGCCCTCCGCCGTGAGGAAAATCAGATTATAACCCTCAAACATACCTGTGTATTCGTTTGTATTGACCGGCACCTGGCTCTCGATATAATCCGCCATCCACTCCTGGTGCTTGTTGTCCGCAAGCTGGTGGAGCACTTCATAATCAATATCATAGCTGTGCGGAAGGATCTCCGTCTTTTCAGCTTCCTCCGGCATATCCTCCGTATTTTCGTTTTCCGTCCCGTCCTGAGGCGGTTCTTCCGAGGACGACCCGTTTTCTCTGTTTATAACAGGCTGGGCAGCAACGGGAACATACTTTTCCTCCTTATGACCCCGCTTTATATCATCAATCAGCCGGCTGAGATTATTCGCCATATCGCCCTGGAACAGCGGCATGACACCCATCTCCTCAGCCACCGCGTATGCGTCATAAAAATCATGATACTCCTCATAATACTCAAAACCGGCGATATCACCGAAACGCATCACCGCAGAGCCTCCCACAATTCCGGAGAGACACACTATAACGGAGCGCGCGACATACTGCGAGCGGAACTGAGGCATCCTCCATCCGTACCAGCGCAGGAAAATCGGAATGGCAACCGCCGGCAGAATTAGCAGGATAATAAACGGAAGCGCCGACAGGACAGCGGTAAGCGCTTCCTTCCAGTAGTTGGTAAGAGCATCCTCGCCGCCCTTTATCATCCCCTCCCACAGAAGGGGCTGTTTGAATATTCTGAGGTACACAAGCTGCACACAGGTCCACAAGGTGGGCAGCCAGATCACAGTGTAATATACAATTTTTTTCAGTCTTTTTTTTAATAATCCCACCACCAGCGTCCACAGTCCGGACCACGCCGTAATAAGACACATAACGTAAAACGGATTAAAGAAAGTCCATCCGTATCCGCTGAAATGATAAACCAGCTCCAGCCACATGCCAATACCGGCAAACGTACCCCAGAGTACAAGCATTGCAAAATCACTCCTTATCTCAGGTCATGCCTCCGCTGCGGAGGCGGCATCCTTTAAAATACTACCACTTAAAAACAGTATTTGCAACAAATATAGACCTTTTTTGCATCATTCCTGTATCAAAACGCAAATTATTTGCAGTTTATCCCTTTTCAAACCGCATGTAAATGATGTAAAATAATATGCAGAAACGCATTTACACTTTCGGGAGAATGGAGAATAATAGCATGAGCAAAAAGAGGGTAGTAGTCTCGCTGGGACATGAGGCGCTTGGTTATACCACGCTGGCACAGTGGGATGCGGTAAAAATTACAGCCAGGGCACTGGCGGATCTTGTGGAGGAAGACTATCAGCTTACCATCACCCACAGCAACGGTCCCCAGGTCAGCATGAT
>CANQSE010000013.1 GCA_947626405.1 uncultured Acetatifactor sp.
GAATTTCGGGATGAGAAAAATACCAAATTTTATCGGTTTGTTTTAGAGCGACACGAAAATATTGATCAGGGGAAAAACTTTTTTGCGCTGATGGATGCTGTAAATTGTATGGCGGAAGAATATCAGGTCCCAATCATTTACAGTACACATCCCAGGAGCAAAAAATTTATTGAACAGAGAAATTTTAAATTTCATCCGTTGGTGAGGAGTCTGCAGCCGTTTGGTTTTTCTGATTACAACCATTTACAGGTGAATTCTTTCTGCGTGGTGTCAGACAGCGGTACATTGCCGGAGGAAGCTTCCTATTTTAATGCTAAAGGCTATCCATTCCCGGCGGTATGTATCAGAACCTCGACGGAAAGACCGGAGGCCATAGATAAGGGAAATTTTATTCTGGGCAGTATTACCGCAGAGCAGGTGCTGCAGGCAGTTGGTATGGCGGTTCGAATGAATGCGGCGGGCGACCTTGGTGTTGCTGTGCCTAATTACATGGATGAAAACGTCAGTACAAAGGTAGTTAAGATTATTCAGAGCTATACTGGAATTGTCAATAAAATGGTGTGGAGGAAGGATTAATGCAGGAACGGGAGATTAGCTTAGTGGATCTGATAGTGGAAATACTGCTGAGGTGGCGCAGGTTTCTTATTTTTATGCTGTGCGGCGCGGTTCTGGCTGGAGCGGCGGGATATGCCAGGACATGGCGTGCCTACAGGGCACAGGAAATGCAGGTTCAGGAGGAAGAAAGGCAGGCTCAGGAGGAAGACAGACGGAAACAGGAAGAAGAACTGCTTGAAGAGGAGGAAAAACGTCAGCAGGAGGAAGAACTGCTGGCTGAAAAAAAGCAGTGGGCGGAGGATAAGCGTCAGGAGGAAAAAGAACTGATGAAAGATTCTGACTACCCCGATAATATTGTATCCGGACTTACGACTCTGCAGCGGATTAATGTGCAGAATGTATTAAATAATGAAGAAATTTATCAGGAAAAACTTGTTTATCAGGATAATTCCGCCATTTTAAAGATGTCTCCGGATAGGGTTTACCGAGGAAGAATTACATTTCTTATATCTTCTCCGAACAGAGAACAGAGCTATTCCATAGAGTCGGTCTATCGCGACGTTATTGCCGGAGGCGAGATAGCAAAGTACATGGCGGAGCGCTTGGATATATCGGAATATCTTACAGAGCTTATTTCCGTACAGGATAATCTGGGAAACCGTATGGAGGGTACGGACAGCTTTTCCGTAACGGTATCATATTATGACGAACAGGCGTGCCAAAAGATGGCTCAGGCCGTCGTTGAATACATAGAGGACAAGCATGAGGAGCTTTCACGGCAGCTTGGCGAACATGATGTTAAGGCTGTTAATACCTCGCTTATAGAAGTCTATGATGTTAATGTGTTGAATTCCCAGCAAAGCTTTGACGCAGGACTTGTTTCTCTGCAGAACACAATTGAAAATGCAAAGACGGACTTTTCATACGAAGAATGGCGGTATTATGATTTTATGACAAACGGCCGTCTGACCGGATTGGCACCGACAATGATTGCGCAAAAGGAACTTGAGGAGGTAAAGAAGGAAGCTGAGGAGACAAGGAAGGCTGCTGAGGCTGCAAAGCAGGCCGAGGCTGCTGCAAAAGAGGCCGAGGGGGCTGCTGAAGCTTTGGCAGAGGAAGAAGATACAGCTCCTGTTAAGCCAGAAATCAGCATGAAGTATATATTGCTGGGAATGGTGCTGGCGGCGTTTCTGTATGCTTTTGTACTGTTTATTGTATATGTGTTTAATACGAAAATCAGAAAGACGGATGATCTGCAGAAGCTTTTCCTGATTTCACAGTTGGGTCTGATTCCGGAAGGGCAGGAGCGCAAAAAGGTATTTGGCGGGATCGACCGTTGGCTTGAATCTTTGAGAGAGCGCAACAAAAGGCGGTTTGACCGGGAGGAAGCTTTGGGGCTAGCCGCTGTGGCCGTCAGGATGGCGGCGGAGCGAAACCGGATTTCCACAGTTTATTTGATCGGATGCGATCTGAAGGAACAGGCCAGAGCCGTGTGTGATTACCTGCGCGGAATACTTGCAGAAAGCAAGATAGAAACGGTGATTTTAAACAATGTTTTATATGATGCGGCGGCCATGAGCGAGCTGGACGGCGCAAAGGGCGTGGTATTGGTGGAAAAGGCAGGTTCGACATTGTATACGGAGATAGATCAGGAATTAACGCTGCTTAAGAGAGAGGAGATCTCGGTTTTGGGCGGAATTATTGTGGAATAAATGCCATGGCGTAAAAAAGCGGGGGGGATCCCATATATGAATATTGTGTTGTTGTCAGGCGGTTCAGGGAAAAGGCTTTGGCCGCTGTCAAATGATGTCCGTTCCAAGCAGTTCATTAAGATTTTCAGATCGGAGGACGGAACTTATGAGTCAATGCTGCAGAGGGTGTACCGTCAGATAAGGAAAGCGGATCCGGATGCAGTGGTGACTGTCGCAACCAGTAAAACTCAGATTTCATCTATTTATAACCAGCTTGGCAGAGATGTTGGAATATCGGCAGAGCCGTGCCGTCGTGATACCTTTCCTGCAATCGTGCTTGCCACTGCGTATCTGACTGATGTGAAGGGCATAGATCCGGAGGAGCCTGTGGTCGTATGTCCGGTTGACCCTTATGTGGAGGATGATTATTTTGAAGCCTTGAAGGAGCTGGGAGAGCAGGCAAAAAAGGGCGATGCTAATCTGGTGCTCATGGGGATAGAACCAACTTATCCTTCGGAGAAATACGGATATATCATTCCTGAGACCACGGAACGTGTGACAGGTGTAAAGACATTTAAGGAAAAGCCGTCAGCGGAAACGGCCGCCGAATATATCGGCATGGGCGCTCTGTGGAACGGGGGAGTCTTTGCATATAAGCCGGAGTATGTGTTAGGTATTGCCCACAAAATAATTGATTTCACGGATTATCAGGATCTTTATTCCAAATATGAGTCTCTCGAAAAAATTTCTTTTGACTATGCAGTGGTTGAAAAAGAGAAAAAAATCAAAGTGATGCGGTTTGCCGGTCAGTGGAAGGACCTCGGTACATGGAACACATTGACGGAAGCCATGGAAGAAAAATGTATCGGCAACGGGATATTGAGTGAAACCTGCGATAACGTTCATATTATTAATGAACTTAATATGCCCATACTGGCTATGGGGCTTCACGATGTGGTGATTTCGGCGTCACCGGAGGGAATCCTGATAAGCGATAAGGACCAGAGCTCTTATATAAAACCGTTTGTGGACAGGATAGACAGTCAGGTTATGTTTGCTGAAAAGAGCTGGGGGAGCTTTCGCATACTGGATGTTGAGAAGGAGAGCCTTACGATTAAGGTGACATTGAACGAGGGACACAGCATGAATTATCACAGCCATAAGAACCGTGATGAAGTGTGGGTTGTGATTTCCGGCACCGGATATACGATTGTGGACGGTATGGAGCAGGAGGTAGGCGTAGGGGATGTTGTTACCATGCAGGCCGGCTGCCGCCACACTGTCGTTGCAAAGAGTGAACTGAAGCTTGTGGAAGTCCAGCTCGGCAGGGAGATATCGGTCAATGACAAACAGAAATATATCCTCGCGTAAGCCGTTTTTGTTAAAACCCTGCGGAAAAGATTATCTCTGGGGCGGCAGCAGGCTAAACGACGACTTTTCCAAAGAGATACCGATGATGCCGCTGGCGGAGACATGGGAGTGTTCAACTCATCCGGACGGGCCGAGCGTCGTGTCCGGCGGGGATTTTGATGGGTGTACGCTTTCGGATGTCTTGAAAGGACATCCGGATTTTTTGGGTACTCATCCCGCGGAAGGGGATGACTTTCCCATTCTGATAAAACTGATAGATGCCAGGAATGACCTGTCGATTCAGGTTCATCCCACAGATCTTTATGCACGTGAGCATGAAAACGGCCAGATGGGAAAAACCGAGATGTGGTATGTGCTGGATGCGGTAAAGGACGCGAAGGTGGTTTACGGCCTGCTTCGAGATATGAAGCGTGAAGAACTGCGACAGTGCATCATTGACGGGACCGTGGAAAAATATCTGCAGAAGGTGCCTGTAAAAAAAGACGATATATTTTTTATAGAGCCGGGGACAATTCATGCCATTGGAGCGGGAACGCTGTTAGCTGAAATACAGGAAAACTCTAATCTTACATATCGTCTGTATGATTATGACAGGACGGATAAAAACGGTGAAAAACGAAAGCTGCATATTGAAAAGGCGTTGGATGTTGCAGATCTTAAGGCTGCCCCTGACCCGCGCCAGCCGCTTCGTGTGCTGAAATACCGGCATGGCTGTGCATCGGAGTTTTTGTGCCGTTGTCGGTATTTTGAGGTTTACCGCATGCTTGTGGACACGAAAAATTTAAGAAGTCTTGTGAATTACAGGGCGGACGGCGCTTCATTCCGTGTACTGCTGTGTACGGATGGCTGCGGTCTGATTTCCTTTGGAGAGAGGGAGAGTATTTTATTTTTCAGGGGAGACTGCATTTTTGTACCGGCAGATTCAGTTGAATTGAAGATTCACGGTCAGGCGTGTTTTCTTGATATCAGAGGGTAGGTAAGACGTAAGTATGACCTGCGGCCGTGTTGCGGCATGGGGCAAGAGGTAAACGTCTGCTTATGTTTGCTTATATTTGCTTATATTTGCTTATATAAATGTTAAGCGCCGGATTTTGGAACTTGCGTTCCTCAATCCGGCGCCTTTATCTTTGGTACAAGTTAATTGTAAGACATGCTTGTCTGACAGTCAATTGGCAGAATGCACAAAAATAAAGTCGAATTTTTGGTACTATTGACTAGTTTTACTAGATAATGGATTTCTGTATATGTATTAAATATTGTAGAAAGAATTGATTTATATTTTTAATCTGATGTTGCCTTTCTTGTTTTTACAAAGGCTGTACATGAGGAAAGCATGGAGATTCGAATATAGGATTATGACGTATGGCTTACGCAAAAGGCAATTGGGCAGCTTTTTGATGTGGACAGAAGCGTTGTCACATATTCTTGAAAACCTTTTCAAATCCCGAGAAAGATGTGATTGAAAAAATAAGCCCATAAAGGCTTTGAAGCAATTTTATGTGATTAAACTATAAAATATTTGCGCCGGATTTTGGAACTTGTGTTCCTCAATCCGGCGCCTTTATCTTTAGTACAAGTTAATTGTAAGACAAACCTGTCTGACAGTCAATTGGCAGAATGCACAAAAATAAAGTCGAATTTTTGGTACTATTGACCAGTCTTATCAAATATCTGTTATAAAAATCTGTAAACGAATCGATAAACGCCCCCAAGCCGAGTCATAAACCCTTGCAAATCCCAGTAAAAATGTGATATAGTACATCTGATAAAAAAAGATAAAAACAAAAAAATTTTTTTTTCGGAAAAATTTGACAGTATTACTAATTTGTAGTACAATAGAGTTGCACAGGAGGAGGTGAACTTGGTGAAAAGCAGCTATAATTTAGCTGGCGCAGAGCAAAAGATTATGCAGGCCCTGTGGGAAAATGGAGGAACGTTGTCTACAGGCGATCTGTTGGACCTTTTAAACCGGCAGGGGAAGCCGTGGAAAAGACAGACGCTGAATACGCTTTTGTCAAGACTGGAGGCAAAAGGCGTAATAAGCAGGCCGCGCGCATATGTGGAGGCGCTCATCTCACAGAAGGATCTGCTGCAGCTTCAAACAAAAGAGATACTGGATAGTTTCTATGGCGGGAAGCTGAAAAATTTCTGTGCTGCTCTGATCGGAGATACGAGATTGGACGATAGTGAGGTGAAAAGCCTTAACGCCATGATCGAAGAACTCCAAAAAGAACAGGAAGGTAAAGGCGACAAATGAGCTATCTGTTGGTAATGACTTTGACTGGCACTCTATTATTCCTGGGATACGGTATCCTTGTGAAACTGGTTGGCAGGTTTATGAGTCGGGGGCTTCGTTACAGAATACTAAATATTGTACTGCTGCTTCATGTTATACCATTGACGGAACTGAAAGTACTGTACAGATATTTGTATGAAAAGCTTCCCGTTGAGACCTCGGAGATTGCGGAACGGATCCATATGGGACAGGCCATAGTAAGTACGGAATCAGGAACCTATATGTCGAATGGGTTTAAGTTTGTAATAGTGTTTGTTACCGTGTGGATTGCCTGTACAACAGTAAAGTTTGTAAAATGTTGTGTCGGTTACATACGCAGCAGAAGACAGTTGGGAAAGATCGCTGGAATGTGTCAAGAGTATGTGGATGTGGAAAAGGTGGAAAGCGTGAGAAGAGAGATCCGCCTCCGCAGAAGGGTTGAAGTGATGAAGGGAACCGGAGAGGGATCATCCTTTACAATTGGCATGTTTCGACCGGTGATAGTGTTGCAGGGAAAGCTGAGTGAACGTGAACTGGAGTGGACTTTGAAACACGAGATGACGCATATTAAGCGAAATGATGTGATATGGAAGCTACTCCTGGATTTGGTGAGATGTATATACTGGTTTAATATCTTTCTCAAGCCCCTCCCAGGCATCTTTGATATAGCGTGCGAGACGTCCTGCGATGAAATTGTTACGAAGGATTTTACAAAAGAGGAACGGAACGCTTACGCACAGCTTGTTTTAAGAAGTCTGCGCGGTGGGTCGGGATTTTCTTTTAGTAAGGACAGATGCAATCATGAATGAGAGGAAAATTAAGCGTGTAGAAAAGGTAATAGCGGTAAGCTTGTTGACGGTTTTTATGCTGGTAGATTCTTTGACGGTTCTGGCATATCCTACCGTACATCAGGTTGATGTCGAGCCTGATGAAGTCTATAAGACGGCGGCTGCCGCTGAAGGCTTGTGGTTCTCTGATAAAGGGGTTGAACAGGGCGAAATTATTATGTCAGAAACCTTTGACGTCGTCTATGACAACGAGTTTATAGACGAAAACGGCGTTATCACTCCTGTCGGCGGCGAGCAGCCTCAGGTGATATGCCCTGGACATCACTGGGTGGAAGGCTACGCTCAGACTCATTTGAAAAACCGCGATGGCTCCTGTGTTGTAGATGTTTTTTATGCCACTCGTTGCACTGTCTGCGGCGGCGTAAAAGTGAAGGATTTATATTGTTCAACAAGCTTTCCGAAGTGCCCTCACTGAAATGAACTGACCTTACCTAAGCTCACCTGAGCTGTGCTGACCGTACAGGAGCCTATCTCATCTGAACTGACCTTACCTAAGTTCACCTGACCCAGGCTGACCGTACAGGAGCTTACCTCATCTGAGCTGGCATTATCGAACCCTACCTGAGCTTTCAGATATAGAGTTCACACAATTTTTTGGGATAAAGCTGATGATCCCGGGGCAAAAAAAGTCTGACAGTGTATGGGGACACTGCCAGACTCCCGGGATTCCGAAACTCACAATAAAATAATTCACAATAAAATAATAAAGCAATAACTATTTTACCTTCTTTTCATATTTTGTGAGAAGTTTCTTGATCTCGTTGATTTCCTGCTTCAGTTCTTCGGGTGACTGCGCCACCGAAAGCATTGCGTCGAACAACTGGCTCTTGGGAATAACATCTCTGAACAGAGTGTACTGCTCGGAAAAATGTTTTAAAATTACGTCTTTCGACTCATCTGTAGGGCGATAGGTTCTGCTAAGCACCTTGCCGCTGTGCGTAACGCCGGCAACCTCTACAAGGTTGATCTGCAGCAGTTTACGCAGTACAGCGATAACGGTGCTTTGCGTGAGCCCGCGCTGTTCGTTCACGATATCAGTGGAAGTAAGAGGCCTGTCCAGTTTCCACAGGATATTCAGAACGTCAAGTTCTCTTGGGTTTAATTGTGTCATTTCTATGTACCTCCTAATGAATATATTATAGTTCAGAAAGATTTTTAAGTCAATGATATTAAATCTAAATTATATTTGCAGTGCCGGATTACAACAGTAAAATTGGCATTGTAACATTTGCCATTTCCTGTTAAACTATAAGAGGACAATCGACAGGAGGAACATCGAGATGGATAAGCTGGCTGTTTTTGGAGGGGAACCTGTCAGAAAGGCCCCTATTTATTATGGAAGACAGTGTATAGAGCAGGATGATATAGACGCAGTCGCGGAGACGCTGCGCGGGGATCTCATTACCTGCGGACCCAGGGTTGAGACTCTGGAGAAAAAACTCTGTGAGGTGACGGGGGCAAAGTATGCGGTGGTGGTCGCAAACGGGACTGCTGCGCTGCATCTTGCTGCTCTTGCGGCGGGTTTTAAAGAAGGGGATGAGGTTATTGTAAGTTCAATAACCTTTGCCGCCTCGGCAAACTGCGTATTGTACTGCGGTGCAAGGCCTGTCTTTGCCGACATCAATCCTGATACTTACAATATAGATCCTGCCGACGTGGAGAAAAAGATAACGCCGCGGACAAGGGGAATCGTTGCGGTGGATTTCACCGGACAATCCGTGGAGCATGATGCTCTGAGAAGGATCTGCAGGGAGCATAATCTGATCCTGATAGAAGACGCCGCCCATGCCATAGGTACGCGTTATAATGGGAAGCCCATCGGCTCAATTGCTGATATGACCTGTTTCAGCTTCCATCCGGTAAAAACCGTGACCGGCGGGGAGGGCGGAGCCGTCACCACCGACGATTACTCTCTCTACAGAAAGCTGATGCGTCTGCGCACCCACGGAATCACGCGCAACCAGGACGAAATGGTGCATCCGACGGACGCTATGTGGTATAATGAACAGGTGGAGCTTGGATTTAATTACCGCATGACGGATTTTCAGGCTGCCCTTTTGCTTAGCCAGCTTGGAAAACTACCAAGATTTTCCGCACGCAGGAAAGAGATTATGAAGATATACGACAGAGTGTTTTCCGAAATGCCAGAGATCATAGTGCAGAAGGAGATTCCGGAATCAGACACCACGCGGCACTTATATGTTATACGTCTGAATCCCGAGAGACTTACCTGCACGAGAAGGCAGTTTTTTGACGCGCTTTATGCGGAGAATGTATGTCCGCAGGTTCATTATCTGCCTGTATATCTACATTCATATTATGAGAAACTTGGATATGAGAAGGGGCTTTGCCCTAATGCGGAGGAGTATTATGAGTGGTCAATGAGTATTCCTTTCTATTACTCGATGACTGACGATGAAGTGGAAGATACGATCCGCGCCGTTAAAAAAGTGACGGAGTATTACAGAAAGTGAAGGGAGCGTTGGTATGGATGATATTGCGGTGCTTATCCCCTGTTACAACGAGGAAAAAACAATAGAAAAGGTGGTGGGTGACGCAAGAAACGCTCTGCCTGAGGCTGTAATATATGTATATGACAACAATTCCACAGACAAAACGGCGGAGATTGCCCGCGCGGCGGGAGCAATTGTGCGTGAAGAAAAGAAACAGGGTAAGGGCAATGTGATCCGGAGGATGTTCAGAGAAATCGACGCCCGCTGTTATCTGATGATAGACGGGGATGACACCTATCCTCTTGACTGCGCACGCAGTATGGTGGAGGCGGTTTTGGAGAGAAACGCCGATATGGTGGTGGGGGACAGGCTGTCTTCTACCTATTTTACGGAGAACAAACGCCCGTTTCACAATTTTGGAAACATTCTGATGCGCGCAGGGATCAACGGACTTTTTCACTGTGACATAAAGGATATCATGACGGGGTACAGGGCTTTCAGCTTTGAGTTTGTAAAGACGTTTCCGGTGTTTTCCAAGGGCTTTGAAATTGAGACCGAGATGACGATACATGCAGTCAACTACAATATGCAGGTGGAGAATATAGTGGTGGAGTTCAGGGATCGGCCTGAGGGCAGCGTCTCCAAACTGAAAACCGGCAGGGACGGCGTGCGTGTAATATACAAGATGCTGCAGTTGTTCAGAAATTACAGGCCGCTCAGGTTTTTCGGAGCGTTAGGCCTGCTGCTTACGCTGGTGGCGGTTCTTTTTATGGCTCCGATACTTTATGAGTATTTTGAAACGGGGCTTGTGCCGCGTTTCCCCACATTGATTGTCTGCGGTTTTATGATATTGGCGGGAATACAGTCGTTTTTTGCAGGGATGATCCTTGAGGTGATGGCCACAAAGGACAGGAGAGATTTTGAGTACAGGCTGAATTGCATCAACAGGGAAAGGCGCTTGAAAGATGGAGAGAATTGAGGACCCTGGTGCCGGAATATATCTGCGCCTTATGACGCACGCAGACACTGACAGGATCGTGGCCTGGAGAAACAGCGAGAGCGTGCGCCGGAATTTTATATATCAGGAGCTTTTCACGCGTGAGAGCCATGAGAACTGGATTAAAACGATGGTGGAGACAGGCAGGGTGGTGCAGATGATTATCTGCATGCTAGAAGACGGCGAACCCGTGGGCTCGGTATATATAAGAGACATCGACAGGCGCCATTCCAAGGCGGAGTACGGTATTTTTATCGGAGAGGACGCGGCCCGTGGAAAGGGAATCGGAACGGCGGCCGCAAAGCTGATGCTGAGGTACTGTTTTGAGGTGGAAAAGCTTCATCGTGTTTATCTTAGGGCTCTTTCCTCCAATGAGCAGGCGATCCGAAGCTATGAGAAAGCGGGATTTTGGCGTGAGGGAGTTTTGCGCCAGGATGTCTGTATTGACGGTGTGTATCGGGACATTGTCTGGATGGCGGCGCTTGCACCGGAAGAAAGCTTTAATTAAAAAGAAAATGTTATTTTCAGGAAAAGAGGGCTTATGAAGAAGCTGAGTTTTGTAATCCCGTGCTATCGCTCGGAGAAGACGCTGCCCCATGTAGTGCGTGAAATTCAGGAAAAGATGAGGGAAATGGATCGTTATGAGTACGAGATTGTGCTCGTCAACGACTGCTCTCCCGACAATACGTTTGAGGTTATCCGCGCACTCTGCATGGAAAACAAAAATATAATCGGCATCGATCTTGCCAGGAATTTCGGGCAGCATGCGGCTCTGATGGCGGGACTGCGCCAGACATCGGGAGATTATGTAGTCTGTCTCGACGACGATGGTCAGACTCCTCCCGGCGAGGTTGATAAGCTGCTCGATAAGCTGGACGAGGGATACGACGCCGTATATGCCAGGTATGACCACAAGAAACATTCGGCTTTCAGGAATTTCGGAAGCGGCATTAATGAGCAGATGACAAAAATCATGCTGGGAAAGCCGAAGGAGCTGCAGGTTTCAAGCTATTTTGCAGTGAGAAGATTTGTGGTGGATGATATGGTGAGGTATGAAAACTCCTATCCCTATGTGATCGGGCTTGTGCTTCGATCCACCAGTAAAATCGCCAATGTTTCAGTCAACCACAGGGAGCGCGAGGAGGGGGCCTCGGGCTATACCCTTAAAAAGCTGATCGGGTTGTGGTTTAACGGTTTTACGGCTTTTTCTGTCAAGCCTCTCAGGATTGCCACGGCGCTTGGGGCTGTTAGCGCAGTCATGGGTTTTGTGTACGGTATATATACGATTATAAAACGTCTGCTCAATCCGGATGTGCCTTTGGGGTTCAGCTCCACCATGGCGGCCATCGTGTTTTTCGGAGGAATGATTATGCTGATGCTTGGGCTTATTGGGGAGTACATCGGCCGGATCTATATCAGTCTTAACAATTCCCCTCAGTATGTGATTCGTGAGAAAATAAACGGTTAGACGGCGGACAGGCTGAAAGGAGCATCGGAATTTGACATGGATGAAGAAAAGGCATCGCGGATTCGCGTGGGAGACAAATTCATAGGAGACGGCTGTCCGGCTTATATGATTGCGGAAATGTCGGCCAATCACGCTGGAAGCCTTGAGAGGGCTAAGGAGATCATTCATGCGGCCAAAGAGAGCGGCGCGGACTGTATAAAGATCCAGACATATACTCCGGATACTCTCACAATTAACTGTGATAACGACTATTTTCGTGTTGGGAACGGAACCTGGAAGGGCGAGAATCTTTACAGTCTTTACGGGAGGGGATATACGCCCTGGGAATGGCAGGAAAGGCTGAAGGAGGAGGCCGCTAAAGTCGGAATAGATTTCCTCTCCACTGCATTTGACAGGACTTCGGTGGATTTTCTTGAATCGCTTGGAGTTTTGTTTTATAAGATAGCTTCCTTTGAGATGGTGGATCTGCCGCTTATCAGGTATGTGGCATCCAAGGGAAAACCTGTTATTTTATCAACCGGAATGGGGACTCTGGAGGAAATCCGAGAGGCGGTGGAAACGGTATACGCCGCGGGAAACCGTCAGCTTGCCCTGTTGAAATGTTCGAGCGCTTATCCTGCGGATCCTGCGGATATGCACCTTAAAACAATTCAGGATATGAAACGCCGTTTCGGAATACCGACAGGTCTGTCGGATCATTCGCTTGGCAGCATGAGCGCTGCGACGGCTGTGGCTTTGGGGGCTTCAATCATCGAAAAGCACTTTTGCATCAGCCGGGATATAGACAACCCTGACGCGTCTTTTTCTATGACTCCGGGAGAGTACAGGGCCATGGTGGACGAGGTGAGAGCCGTGGAAAAAGCTGTAGGACAGACATTTTACGGTATAACCGCTGCAGAGGAGAGCAGCACGGTATTCAGGAGATCCGTATTCTGTGTAAAGGACATTAAAAAGGGAGAGACGCTTACAAAGGACAACGTCAGGATTATACGTCCCGGTTACGGCATGAAGCCAAAGTATTATAATGACATTCTGGGAACCGCGTCGTCGCGGGACATAAAGCGAGGGACTCCCGTGACATTTGATGTGTATGAAAAAGGCGCTGTGCTTTTCCTTACCAACAATGAAAATACGGATGATCTTTACCGGTGGTTAAAGGAGAGGGAGCCTTTGGTATATAAGATTACAAACAGGCTGACTGAGGAGATGGTGCGCAGTCTCGAGCCGTCGTTTGTGGTGAGCTTTAATTACAGGCACCTGATTCCTGAGGAGGTGCTTGCGCTCCTGCCGGGAAAGGTCGTAAATCTCCATATTTCGCTGCTTCCCTATAACAGGGGCGCCGCGCCTAATTTTTTCAGCTTCATTGACGATACGCCAAAGGGCGTAACAATACATCTTGTTGACAGAGGACTGGACACAGGAGATATCCTGTGCCAGAGGGAGATGTTTTTCGACGAGGAGAAGGAAACCTTTTCCGATACTTATAACGCGCTTATGGGAGAGATCAAAAAACTGTTCCGTGAAAACTGGAGCATGATCCGTTCCGGAGAGCTCAAAGGGCACAGGCAGGAGGGAGCGGGCACGGGACACAGGACCAGAGAACTTGAGGAGATCCGCGCAAGGCATCCCTTTGACTGGAGCGATAATATTGCCGCTTTTAAGAGAGCCGCCGGATTTTTATCCCATGACGCGGAAGGCGGGACGGAATGATTTGGCTCAGGGCGGACGGAGGGAAGGAAATAGGAACGGGACACATTATGCGGTGCCTTTCTGTCGCGGACGCATTGCGTGAGCGCAATGAGAAGGTCTGTTTTCTCACGTCGGACGACTCGGCGGCGGCCATTATTACAAAAAGAGGGCATTGCTGCAGGATTCTGCAAAGCGACTATCGCCGTCCGGAGGAAGAAATCGGGAAGCTCCTTTCCTGCCTGGAACGAGAAAAAGACGGAGTGTTTCTGGCGGACAGTTATTTTGTCACAAAAAAATATCTAAAAAAAGTCAGAGAATATATGCCGACGTGCTATATCGACGACCTGGGCAGGACGGACATGGATGCGGATCTATTGATAAACTACAATATTTTTGCCAACAGGGCGCAGTATGACGGTGCAAAGGAAAGCGTCGCAGCCTTTCTGCTGGGGCCTGAGTATGCTCCGCTCAGGAGGGAATTTAAACGTGTTGAATACAGTGTGAGGGAGAGGGCGAAAAGAGTCTTTCTTACCACCGGCGGAAGCGATAAATACGATCTTGCAGGGAAGATCCTCAGGGAGGCCCTGTCCTGTGAGACGACCCGAAAACTGGAATATTGTGTTGTGAGCGGAATATATAACGAACATCTGGACGGACTCAAACAACTTGAAAATGCCTTTGCAAACGTTAAGGTGTTTTGCAATGTCGACAATATATGGGAATTGATGCGTACCTGTGACATAGCGGTGACCGCGGGCGGCTCCACGATGTATGAGCTGTGTGCGGTGGGGATTCCGATTATATGCTTTTCTTTTGTTGACAATCAGGAAAAGATCGTGGAGGGGTTTGCGGACAGGGGAATAGTGGATTTTGGCGGAAATTACCTTAAGTCGGGCGCTCGGATGATAAGCGACGTGACGTATCATATTTCATCGCTTGCGGAGGATACAGACAGGCGGCGTCTTTTGAGCGGACGTCAGAAAGCGCTGGTGGATGGGCGCGGGGCGGACAGAATCGCGGAATGTCTGCTCGGGCTTAAAAACACGGGGTGTGCGGAAGGAAATGAGTGTGTTTAAGGACGTAAATCGGAAACAAACTGCATTATACGGCCTGATATCAGTTCTTATTGTGGCGGCTCTGGCTGCCGCAACGTTTCGTCCCAGAGTTTCGCGGTGCGAAAAACAGTATTTTCAGGTCGTCACCCTGGGCGACAGCGTGCTGGGGCTTGTAAGAGACGACAGCGGGATCCCGGCGCTGCTTGGCGAAAAGCTGGGCAAGACCGTTTTTAACGGCGCGTTTGGCGGCACCTGTGTCGGCCGTATGGGCGGCGAAGGGGAGAAGGCTTACGCAATGGACGCGCTTTCTCTGAGCGGTATCGCCAAGGCCATTGCAAGCCGTGATTTCGGAGTGCAGCAGGCAGGAAAGATCCGTGACGGAGTCACGGAATATTTTGGTTCCGTGGTGGACGGACTGGAAAGCATTGACTTTTCCGCGACTGAGATTGTCGTCATAATGCATGGACTTAATGACATATACGCTGGAGTACCCCTGGGAAACGGGGACAAAACCACGGATGAGTTCACCTTTGAGGGCGCTTTGAGAAAATCTGTGGAAAACCTTAAAAGAATCAATCCCGATATGAGGATCCTTCTTGTGACGCCAACATTTACGTGGTTCTTACCTACAGGGCAGACAAGCGACGAGTACGATAAAGGTTATGGTACGGCGCAGGATTATGTCGCCGCGGAAATTAAGGTGGCGAATGATATGGGAGTAGAAATCCTGGATCTTTATCACGATTTTTATCCCCATGAAAAATGGGAGGACTTTCTGCTGTATACCGAGGATGGTCTTCACCCTAACGAAGCGGGCAGGGAGCTGATCGCGGACGCTATTTACGAGTATCTGAGTGAGAATCCCTGACCTTATTATGAAAGCACGTCCTGCGACGGCGGAAAAGAGGATAACTTGAACCCATCACAGTTTTTTGAAAAAATCAGGAAAAGCATTAAGCCTCAGTGGAAGCTGGCGTTCTGGTCGGCTGTGGCGATCGGCCTGGCTGTCCATATGCCTGCGCTTGTCTCGGATATTCCAAACCACGACGGTCTTGCGAGCATGTACTTTGATCAGAATATGATCACCTCCGGCAGGTGGTTCTTGTCGGTGGCATGCGGTTTTTCGTCCTATTATACGCTTCCGTGGATGATTGGCCTGATCGGTCTTTTTTTTCTTGGGCTGTCCGCAGCAGCTTTGACAGAGCTGCTTGAAGTGGAGCGGGGGTGGGCTGTCGTGCTTAACAGCGGCCTGCTGGTGACGTTTCCGGCGCTGGCGTCAACGTTTGCGTACGTCTTTACGCTTGACGGGTATATGATGGCTCTGTTTCTGGCTGTGGCCGCCGTGCTTGTCACAAAAAAATTCAGAAAGGGATTTGTGGGCGGGGCTGTGTGCCTGGCCTTCAGTCTTGGCATCTATCAGGCTTATCTGTCGTTTGCAATGATTTTAAGCCTGTTTGCGGTTTTAATGCTGTTTTCTGAAAGCAAAAGCGTTTCCGAAAAAATAAAAGGGACCCTGCGTTATCTTGTTATGGGACTGATGGGATCTGTTCTTTACTATGTGATCCTGAGGGCGCTTCTTTTCCTGCAGGGTAAAAAGCTTGCGTCCTATCAGGGAATCGACGGCATGGTGTCGGGGGCAGGCGCGGGCGGAGGATTTCTGCAGAGCCTTAAGGCAATGTACAGGGATTTTGTCTCTTTTACGCTGAATGGAAACGTCATCTATCAGAATGTTATTTCCTTTGGAGCGGTTGTTTTGCTTGCCGTCGCTGCGG
>CANQSE010000014.1 GCA_947626405.1 uncultured Acetatifactor sp.
GTCTGCGCGGTGTGATCGGAGCGGGAACAAACCGTATGAACATTTACACTGTCCGCAAGGCGACGCAGGGACTTGCCAATTTTATTTTAAGTCAGGGCACTCAGGCGAAGGGCGTGGCAATTGCATACGATTCAAGGCGCATGTCTCCTGAGTTTGCGGACGAGGCGGCTCTCTGCCTGGCTGCAAACGGGATCAGAGCCTATGTGTTCGAGTCGCTCAGACCCACTCCGGAGCTTTCCTTTGCTCTGCGTACACTGGGATGCACCGCCGGTATTGTTGTTACCGCAAGCCACAATCCGCCTGAGTACAACGGGTATAAGGTGTACTGGGAGGACGGTGCGCAGGTGACTGCGCCAAAGGACAGGCAGATTATAGAGGAAGTACAGAAAATCAAGGATTACCATACGGTAAAGACCATGGAAAAGGCACAGGCGCAGGCGGAGGGCCTGTACCGTATTATAGGTAAAGAGATCGACGACAAATATATGGCTGAGCTTAAAAAGCAGATCATCCACCCCGATGTGATTGCCGAGGTCGCCGACGATTTAAAGATTGTATATACTCCGCTGTGCGGCACCGGAAACGTTCCTGTGCGCCGCATACTGTCAGAACTGGGCTTCAAACACGTATATGTCGTGCCCGAGCAGGAAAATCCCGATCCGGATTTTACCACGCTTGATTATCCTAATCCTGAGGATCCGAAGGCGTTCACCTACGCGCTCCGTCTGGCAAAGGAAAAGGACGCCGACATCGTGCTTGCAACCGATCCTGACGCAGACCGGCTTGGCGTGTACGCTAAGGACACAAAGAGCGGCGAATATGTTCCTTTTACAGGAAACATGTCCGGTATGCTGATCGCGGAATATATATTAAGAGAGAGAACACTTACCGGAACAATGCCTGAAAATCCCGCGCTGGTGACGACGATTGTCACGACGAATATGGCCGGTTCCATAACCGCAGCTTATAATGTAAAGCTGATCGAGGTACTCACAGGCTTTAAGTTCATCGGTGAGCAGATTAAGCTGTTTGAGCAAAACGGAACATACAATTACGTGTTCGGCCTTGAGGAGAGCTACGGTTGTCTTGCCGGAACGCATGCGCGTGACAAGGATGCTATAGTTGCGGTCATGTGCCTGTGCGAGGTCGCTTCGTTCTGTAAAAAGCACAATATGACGCTTTGGGACATGATGCTCGAGACCTACGAAAAGTACGGATATTATAAGGAAGGCCAGTATACGATTACATTAAAGGGCATTGACGGATCAAGGCAGATTGCTGGTATAATGGATAAGCTGCGCATGAATCCTCCCAAAGCTTTCGGAAGCATGAAGGTGCTTAAGGTGCGCGACTATCAGACGGACAAAACCGTCGATATGGAGACAGGGGAAGAAGGCACTACAGGGCTTCCTGTCTCAAACGTCCTCTATTTTGAACTTCCCGACGACGCGTGGTGCTGTGCGCGTCCTTCAGGAACAGAGCCTAAAATAAAGTTCTACATGGGCGTAAAGGGAACGAGCATAGAAGACGCACAGGCCAGGCTTAACAGGCTGACCGAGGATGTGAAGGCGGTACTGTGACGTGGCGGCCGGAATAAGAAGGGAAGATCTGAAAAAAGCCGTCTTTTATCTGAAACGGAACGGAATCAAAAACACATGTTATGCTATATGGGAGAGGCTGGCTGCGCGCAGGCAGCCTCTTTACCGTTTCATCCCGCCGGACGAGAAGGAGCTTGACAGGCAGCGCGCGATCTGCAGGGAATATCAGCCGGTTTGCAAAATCAGCATTGTTGTTCCCTGCTACCGCACCGATCCGGTCTATCTTAAGGAAATGATAGAGTCGGTGACATGCCAGACATACCGCTCATGGGAGCTTATCCTGGCGGATGCAACCGAGGACGACAGTGTGGAAAAGGTGGTGCGCACCGTTAAGGACCAGAGGATAAGGTATATACGGCTGGGGGAAAACAGGGGAATAGCAGAGAATACGAACCGCGGAATTGAATGTGCCGACGGAGATTACGTGGGTTTTTTGGACCACGATGATCTGCTTGCCCCTGACGCGCTGTTTGAAGTGGCTGAGGCGGTCAGGCGCGGAAAAGAAACGGGCTGTGAGCCTGTTTTGATTTATTCCGACGAGGATAAATATGACGACGCGGGGAAACAGTATTTTGAGCCCCACTACAAAGAGGACTTCAATCTCGACCTGCTCCTCAGCAATAATTACATCTGTCATTTTATGGTGATTAAGCGTGAGGTGCTGGGGAAGCTGCCGCTTAGAAAAGAATACGAGGGGGCCCAGGATTACGATCTCGTCCTTCGTGCGTCGGCCTTTCTTGCGGGAAATGAAGACGCCGCCGTACATCTGAATCAGGTGTTGTATCACTGGAGGTGCCATGGGGGGTCCACCGCGGCAAACCCTCAGAGCAAGCTGTACGCCTACGACGCGGGACGTCGGGCCGTACAGAATTTTTCGGAAAGCATGGGTTGGAAGGTCACTGTGCGCGATACGCAGCACCTCGGCTTCTATCGTATTGATTACCCTGACGATATATTTAAGATAAGAAAAGACGTGGGCGCCGTGGGAGGGCCGGTCATAAAAAAGGGAAGAATCTGCGGGGGACGTCTTGGGGAGGACGGAAAAGTCTTTTATGAGGGACTTAAGCGCCGTTTCGGAGGTTATTTCCACCGCGCTTTGCTTCAGCAGGACGCGCTGGCGCTCGATATCCGCAATATTCGGATCAGAGATGAAGTTAAGGAGCTGTTTTGCGGGGCGGTTGGCGTTCCCTGGAAGACAGTCGAGGGAGAAGGGATTTTTGACGTGAGCGCCCTGCCTGATAACACGGATTACAGGGAAGCGGGCATCGCGTTCGGACAGGCTTTGAAAAAAGCAGGCTACAGGCTTTTGTATCTTCCCGAAAACGAGAGAATACTGTGATATGATTAAAATAACTATAGTTATTCCAAACTTAAACGGGGCGGCTTTTTTGCAGGATTGCCTGCAGGCGCTCGAAAAACAGGAAAGAGGGACTCCGGAGTTTGAGGTGGTAGTGGTTGACAACGGTTCCGAGGATGAGAGCCTTGCGCTGCTTCATAACAATTTTCCTCAGGTTAAGGTTATAGAGCTGCCGGAAAACACGGGATTTTGTCACGCGGTCAACGTCGGGATCCAAAGCTCCGCCGCACCCTATGTGATTCTTCTCAATAACGACACTAAGGCTGCGCCCGGCTTTGTGTCGGCGCTTTACCGTGCCATTGAAAAGAAGCCGGACGCTTTCTCTGTCAGCGCATGTATGCTTATGTGGGACAACCCCGGGCTGGTGGACGACGCGGGCGATCGGTACTGCGCCCTTGGCTGGGCTTATGCAAGGGGAAAGGGAAAATCCGCGCGTCTCTATAAAAGACCTGCGGAGGTATTTTCGGCCTGCGGCGGCGCGGCCATCTACAGGCGGGATGTTTTTGAGAAGATCGGCCTGTTTGACGAGCTTCACTTTGCTTATCTGGAAGATCTTGACATAGGCTGGCGGGCCAGGCTTTACGGGTATCATAATTATTATGAACCGTCGGCGAGGGTGCTTCATTACGGCAGCGCGTCAACAGGATCGCGTTACAATACAAAAAAGACCGTGCTCGCGTCCGCAAACAGCGTTTATGTTGTCGGCAAGAACATGCCTTTTTTACAGCTTGTCTGGAACCTTCCGATTCTGATACCGGGTTTTTTAATAAAGTATTTCTTTTTCCTGCGCAAAAAAATGGGGAAATATTACCTTTCGGGTCTGGCTTCAGGCTTGGGAAAAATATTTTCCGTGCGCGGAAGGCGGCAGAAAATTCCGTTTTCACTGGAGCGCATGGGAAATTATATGGCTGTTCAGGGACAGCTTTATTTGAATCTTCTCAGATTTCTTAAGAAAACTTAAGAAACAGCTTCATAAAATCCTAAAGTGTTTTCTTTATAATAGGAGCATGGGTTCGTTTATAACGGCATGGATTTTGGGAGCCGCCAAATTTTCGGGTGATACGCTATGATAAAGGACAATCAGAAAGTTTTCAACCGATTGATGGTGATCTTGGATGCTGCCATAACGGCAGCGTCTTTTATGCTGGCTTATTATTTTAAATTTTATGTCCTTAACCGCGGACCGGGCATCGGAGTGCTGCCGGCATCGGAGTATTTCAAGCTTTTGATTATCATAGTGCCGCTGTATATCCTGCTTTATTATTCATGCAGCATATATGCCCCGAAACGTACCATACGCAGGCGTTTTGAGATATACGGCATTATAAAGGCCAATTTTATCGGCCTCATCGCCCTTATTATCATATTGTTCCTTGTAGTCAGGGAATTGAACTATTCCCGTTCCGTAATAGGTTTTTTCTACATTTTTAATGTGGGGTTTACCTCCCTGTTCAGAATATTTCTGAGGAAGGGCTTAAGGACAATACGGAAGCAGGGATATAATCTTAAGCACATTCTGCTGGTAGGTTACTCCAGGGCGGCGGAGGAATATATAGACAGGCTTACGGACAACCAGCAGTGGGGATATGTGGCGTGCGGCATTCTGGATGACAGGATTCCTGCAGGAACGCTTTACAAGGGCGTAAAGGTATTGGGAAGGCTTGGCAATCTGGAGGTTATCCTGCCGGAGAACAAGCTTGATGAGGTGGCCATAACGCTGTCGCTGAAGGATTACCGTGAGCTGCCGGGAATTGTCGGTATCTGTGAAAAATACGGTGTGCACACAAAATTTATACCGGACTACAACAGTCTCATACCGAGCAAACCGTACACGGAGGATCTTCAGGGGCTTCCGGTGATAAATATCCGGTACGTGCCTCTTACAAATACAGGCAATATACTTATAAAGAGACTGATCGACATTGCAGGCGCCGCCGCGGGGATTGTTATTACCTCCCCCGTTATGCTGGTGGCGGCCGTGCTTGTGAAATTAACCAGCCGCGGTCCCGTGATTTTCAGGCAGCAGCGCGTAGGACTTCACAATAAGCCGTTTTATATGTATAAGTTCCGCAGCATGGAAATGCAGCCTCCCGTTGAGGAAAAAAATGCCTGGACGGTAAAAAACGATCCGAGGGTGACGGGCGTGGGGAAGTTCCTTCGCAGGACGAGCCTGGACGAACTGCCACAGCTTTTCAACATTTTAAAGGGAGATATGAGTCTTGTAGGCCCGAGACCGGAAAGACCGGGCTGGGTGGAAAAATTTAAAGAGGAAATCCCCCGGTATATGGTGCGCCACCAGGTGAGACCGGGGCTTACCGGATGGGCCCAGGTAAACGGCCTGCGCGGAGACACGTCAATCCGCAAACGTATTGAATACGATCTGTATTACATTGAAAACTGGACTCTGGGCTTTGATTTTAAGATTATTTTTATGACACTTTTTACCGGTTTTATAAACAAAAACGCATATTAATCTACAAGGAGAAAAGAAAATGGCATCAGCAGGAAAAAATCAGAATGGCAGAATCCTTCGGGAAAGACAGCGGCGGAAGATGATTATTTTTGCCGTGGAGGGCGTCTTTATACTTGTCCTGATAATTGTGGCGTTCGCGGTACTGGGGGGATTCGGCATATTCGGGGCAGGCAGCGGCCAGAGCGGAAACGTGCAGGGTAGTGGTAAAATAAACATTACCAATGAATTTGACGAGGACGAAGTTAACGTGCCGCAGCAGGTTCAGGAGCAGAAGGAAGACGGCGGAGCCATGAAGGGATACCGCAACATCGCCCTGTTCGGAGTGGATGCAAAGACTGAAAACCAGCTTTACAAGAGCAGCCGCAGCGACACAATTATGATCGCGAGCATTAACCTGGACACTTGTGAAATAAAACTGGTCAGCGTATACAGAGATACCTACCTCAATACCGGAAACGACCAGTACAGGAAATGCAACTCGGCGTATTCCGTCGGCGGAGCAAAAGATGCAATAGCCATGCTGAATACGAACCTTGACATGGACATTACTGATTTTGTCACCGTTGGTTATGCCGCGCTCGCTGAGGTGATAGACGGTCTCGGCGGAGTGCAGATCGATGTTGACAAGGATGAACTGCAGCATATAAACAATTACCAGTACAGTATCCTTGGAAAGTATGCAAAAAAATACCTCGGCGAGGTTCCTTCCGATCTTAATTTTACTCCGGATGAATATTTTAAGGACTATGATCTGAAGCTTGTGTCCCAGCCGGGCTATCAGCTTTTAAACGGCCTTCAGGCGGCGGCCTACTGCCGTATCCGCTATGTGGGCAATGATTACCAGAGGACGGAGCGTCAGAGAGAAGTTATAAAGGCAATAGAGAAAAGAGCAAAGGAAACTGATACAAAAACGCTGATAAACATATTGAACAGTTCGCTTGATGACATCTATACAAACCTTGACATTGATGATATTATAGCGTTGCTGCCAGACATAGCGAAATATTCGATAGTGGACGAGAGCGGATTCCCGAGAAGGGAAATGATCGATCCGACCGATATGGGAGCAAAGGGCGCATGTCTGCTGCCAAAGGATCTTGTCTCGGATGTAGAATGGCTCCACGAATTTTTGTTTGACGACGCAAATTACCAGGTTACGGATACTGTAAAGAAAATATCCGCAAAAATCAATGCGGACGGTGCTGAATATAAATAGAAGGTGCTTCAGGCGGCGGAATGAGAGAAAATGTGAAAGTTGACGTAATCCTTCCTGTATATAAGCCGGACACGGAATTGTTTAAGCTTCTGGACAGACTTAATGCTCAGACGGCGGCTGTGCATAATATTATTCTGATGAACACGGAGGAAAAGTATTTTGCGCGGCTGCTGGAGAGCTGTCCGGATTTTTTTGAAAAATATGATAATGTAAAGGTCCGTCACCTGGCGCGGCGTGATTTCGATCATGGCGGGACGCGCCACAGAGGAATTGAGCTTTCCGACGCGGAAGTTTTTATCACAATGACCCAGGATGCGTTCCCCGCGGACACGCACCTTGTGGAGCAGCTTTTGCAGGGACTTACGGGGAATGTGGCGGTCTCTTACGCCAGACAGCTTCCGGGCCGTTCGTGCGGGGAGCTGGAACGGATGACCAGAGCCTTTAATTATCCGGCGGTTTCATGCGTCAAATCTCTTGACGACCTGGAGAAGCTGGGAATTAAGACTTTTTTTTGTTCCAATGTATGTGCGGCTTACCGCAGGGACATATATGACGAATTGGGCGGCTTTACGCGGCATACTATATTTAACGAAGACATGATTTATGCGTCGGCTGCAGTCAGGGCGGGATACAGTATTTCCTATCAGGCGGACGCAAGGGTGATACATTCGCATAACTATTCAAATATTAAACAACTTAAAAGAAATTTTGATTTGGGAGTGTCCCAGGCGGATCATCCGGAGGTTTTTGAGGGCGTAAAGTCGGAGTCCGAAGGCAGAAAGCTTGCGGCGGCTGCATGGCGGTACCTGAAGGAGAGAGGAAGGCTTTGGAGATATCCGGAATTTATCGTGCAGTGTTGTTTTAAATATACGGGTTATCTGCTGGGAAAGCATTACAGACGGCTTCCACGCAAATGCGTTTTGGCGCTCACGGACAACAGGGCCTACTGGGAGAGATCAGAGGCATAAGGAGGAGATATGTGCGGTATTGTAGGTTATATAGGAAAAGAGCAGGCGGCACCCATCATACTTGACGGTCTGGCAAGGCTTGAATACAGGGGATATGATTCGGCCGGAATGGCTGTATTTGACGGAAAGGCGATCAGGACGCAAAAATCGGCGGGCCGGTTAAAGGTGCTTGAAAATCTCACCAGAGGCGGAGAGGATATGCCGGGAAACGCGGGGATCGGCCATACGAGATGGGCCACTCACGGCGCTCCCAGCGATAATAACGCCCATCCCCATATAAACGGAAAAGGAACGATTGCGGTGGTCCACAACGGGATCATCGAAAACTATATTCCTCTTAAAAAGAAGATGGAGGAGAAGGGCTACGAGTTTTATTCGGAGACGGATACGGAGGTATTGGCACATCTTCTGGACTATTATTACAGGGGCAATCCTCTTGAAGCCATTGCAAAGGTTCTGCACAGGGTGGAGGGATCTTATGCACTGGGAATATTATTCGCCGATTTTCCCGACGAGATTTACGCCGCGAGGAAGGACAGTCCTCTCATAGTGGGGAAAAACGAGTCGGGATGCTTTATAGCTTCCGATGTGCCCGCGATTCTTAAATACACCAGAACGGTATATTACATGGATAATCAGGAGATCGCCGCGCTGCGCTCGGACGATCTGCGGTTTTACTCCGTGGATCAGGAGGAGCTTAAAAAGGAAGCGGTTACGATTGACTGGGATGCGGACGCGGCGGAAAAGGCCGGGTATGAGCATTTCATGTTAAAGGAAATGTATGAGCAGCCCAGGACGATATCTGACACAATTTCTCCAAGACTTCAGAATGACGAGATTGTCATTGAGGAGCTCAAAATGACGGACGAGGAGCTTCTCAATATAAAGAAGATACATATTGTGGCATGCGGTTCCGCTTATCACGCCGGAGTCACGGGAAAATACGTGCTGGAGGGTCTGGCACGGATCCCCGTGGAGGTTGATGTCGCCAGCGAGTTCAGGTACCGCGATCCCATACTGGAAGACGGGGCCATGGTAATAGTGATAAGCCAGTCCGGAGAAACTGCGGACACCCTGGCGGCCCTCAGGGAATCAAAGGCAAAGGGCTTTAAGGTTCTTGCGATCGTGAACGTGGTGGGAAGCTCCATTGCCAGGGAGGCGGACGCCTGTCTGTACACCTGGGCCGGACCTGAGATTGCCGTTGCAACGACAAAAGCCTACAGCGCACAGCTTGCGGCCATGTACCTGCTTGCCATGAAGCTGGGAAAGGTCAGGGGAACAATAGACGCAAAGCGCTATAGGAAGCTTCTGGCCGATCTGAAATGTATTCCGGATCAGATTGAGCTGCTTTTGGGGCAGAAGGAAAAAATCCAGCACTTTGCAAACCGCTATCTGGGAGCCAGGGATATTTTCTTTATAGGCAGAGGAATCGATTATGCGATTTCCCTTGAGGGTTCCCTGAAGTTAAAGGAGATTTCCTACATTCATTCGGAGGCGTACGCCGCGGGAGAGCTAAAGCACGGTACAATATCGCTTATAGAGGATCAGACGCTGGTGGTTGCCCTGTCAACGCAGCCTGAGCTTTTTAAAAAGACCATCAGCAATATAGTGGAGGTAAAAGCCAGAGGCGCCTTTGTCATGGCGGTGACAAACGAGGGAAATAAGGAGATTGAAAAGGCTTCGGACTATGTTGTGTACATTCCGGAGACGGATCCGTATTTTTCAAATTCGCTTGCGATAATACCGCTCCAGCTCTTTGCATATTACATTGCCGTGGGCAGGGGGTGCGACGTTGATAAGCCCAGAAATCTGGCAAAATCGGTCACTGTCGAGTGATGCGGGATTTCACAGGGACTTCATAAAGACAACACATTTTTTTCACAATTCACGGATATACTGATGTACATAAAAAAGGAACAGGTACGACTTCCTGAAGTGAATACGACTCCCCGAAGTAAGTACGATGCTCATTTCAGAAAAGAGGGATCATTTATGTACGAAAATGAAATTTATTCCGAAACAGGATCATCAAACGGTACATCCGGATCTGCCGCGGCAGGAGGAGAACAGAATACGTACCCCGCGTATCATCCGGCGAGTCCGGCCTATGGCGGCGATTTTAGCCAGGACGGATCGGGACATAAGAAAAAGAAGAAAGAAAGATCGGGCAGAGGCATGGGAGTTTTCAGAAAAATTGCACTCAGCCTCACTCTTGGTCTCTGCTTTGGACTTTTTGCCGGCCTTGGTTTCTACACCATACAGTTTGGCACCAGGCAGTTTATGGGCGGTGAGGTGGCTCAGTCCGATGAGCGGTCTGAAGACAGGGGAAGCGCCGATTCAGAGGAAAAAAGCGATCCTGTAAACACGATACAGCCCGCGACGGCGCAGGTTTCGTCCTCTGCGGTTATAGCACAGATTGACGCGTCGGATATGGTGGAGAAGGTTATGCCCGCCATGGTATCGATTGTCAACAACTACACGGAGGTCGGATCCTATTGGGGACGGCCCTATCAGGAGAACAGGGCGTCCAGCGGATCAGGTATTATCGTGGCGCAGAATGACGAGGAGCTTCTCATCGTGACAAACTACCATGTGGTGGAAGGCACCGATCAGCTTGTTGTGACTTTTATAGATAATTCGGAAGCGGATGCCGTTATAAAGGGAACGGACACCGATATGGATCTGGCGGTTGTGGCTGTCCCCGTTAAGGACCTGTCGTCAGACACAAAGGATGCGATCGCAATTGCCGCTCTCGGAGACAGTGACGAGCTGAGACTTGGCGAGCCTGTGATTGCGATAGGAAACGCTCTTGGATACGGACAGTCGGTATCAGGAGGAATGGTCAGCGCACTTGAGAGAGAGCTGACATTTGATGACGGAAGCAAGGGGACTTTCATACAGACAGACGCGGCCATAAATCCCGGCAACTCCGGAGGAGCGCTGTTTAATCTGAAGGGAGAGGTAATAGGCATCAATTCCAGCAAGATCGGCGGAACCTATGTCGATGATATGGGCTATGCAATCCCTATTTCCGCGGCCAGCCCCATTATTGCGGAACTTATGGAGCGTGATACAAGAACCGTCAAGGTGGATGAGGAAGAAAAGGGTTACATGGGGATCCAGCTGCAGAATATTACCGAGGAGGTTTCGGTCATGTACAATATGCCGAGAGGCGTGTTTGTATACAGCGTGGAGCCCGGAACCGCCGCTGAGGCAGCAGGCATGAAAAGGGGCGATATTATCGTCAAATTTGACGGACAGAGGATAACGTCCGAAGATGATCTGCTTGATATCTTACAGTATTACAGAGCCGGAGAGACGGTGACTGTCGAGGTAAAGAGACTGGAAGACAGCGAATATCAGAATTATGAGCTGGAAATCACTCTTGGAAAGAACGAGAATTGAGGACCCGGGCAGGATATTGTGCAGACTGGGCTGTCGCTTCAACGGATTTTCATTCGTTAAAGCGGCAGCCCTTTTTGTTGTTGGATTATGTTATTTTGGCAAATAAATTTACTGTTTAGAAAAAGTTCACTTGTGCAGTCTGCCGTTTTAAAGTATACTCATATAAACGGGTTAGATAACAGCACGACGGGCCTGCCCCGGAGTCGGAAATGGAGAGGATTATGCCGGACAGATTTGACAGCGATATCATAGATGAGACTCAGGATACGGAAGAAAAGGAAGAAAAGGGAAAAAACGAAAACGGAGGGGAGCATGGACAGTCCCACAGGGATGCCTCCAACACTCAGAGGGCGGGTAAAGGTCCCAACAGCGAGTACGAGGACGTGTGCTTCATCTGCCGCCGTCCGGAGAGCAAGACAGGTAAAATGTTCAGACTTCCCAATAACATATGCGTCTGCAATGACTGTATGCACAAGACAATGGAGACGGTGAGCCAGTTTGATTATCAGGGGATGTTAAACAATCCCGGCCTGTGGAACGAACTGGAGCAGATGACAAAACAGGGAAGCTTTCCGAATATAAGCTTTGTGAACCTGGCGGATCTGCGAGGGGACGGCGGCATACCAAACAAGCAGAAGCTCAAAAAGAAAAAGCAGGGAGAGAAGCCTGACCCGATACTGGACATAAAGAATATTCCCGCGCCGCACAAGATCAAGGCGAGCCTTGATGAGTATGTGGTGGGACAGGAGCATGCAAAAAAGGTGATATCCGTGGCGGTGTACAACCATTATAAGAGAGTGGCCACGGGCACCATGGACGATATCGAGATCGAAAAGTCAAATATGCTTATGGTGGGGCCTACAGGGTGCGGAAAGACATATCTTGTAAAAACGCTTGCCAGGCTTCTTGACGTTCCTCTTGCGATTGCCGACGCCACCTCGCTTACGGAGGCTGGATATATAGGAGACGATATCGAATCGGTTGTGTCAAAGCTTCTTGCGGCGGCCGACAACGATGTGGAGAAGGCCGAGCGTGGAATCATTTTCATAGACGAGATTGACAAGATAGCAAAGAAGAAAAATACCAATACCCGTGATGTCAGCGGGGAGAGCGTTCAGCAGGGCATGCTGAAGCTTCTGGAGGGGGCTGAGGTCGAAGTGCCTGTCGGTGCAAACAGCAAGAACGCCATGGTCCCGCTTGCAACCGTAAACACCCGCAATATTCTTTTTATATGCGGAGGCGCATTTCCGGAGCTTGAGGATATCATTAAGGAGCGCCTGACGAAATCGGCATCAATAGGATTTAACTCCGAGCTTAGAAATAAGTATGATAAAGACAGAAACATACTCACAAAGGTGACTGTTGAGGACATCAGGAAATTTGGTATGATTCCCGAATTTATCGGTCGTCTTCCAGTGATTTTTGCCCTTGAAGGGCTTAACAAGGAGATGATGGTAAAGATTTTAAAGGAACCGAAAAATGCAATTTTGAAGCAGTACCAGAAGCTGCTTGAGCTTGACGAGGTGAAGCTGGAGTTTACGGACGGCGCTCTGGAGGCAATCGCGGAAAAGGCAATGGAGCGTGATACGGGTGCGAGGGCGCTTCGCTCCATAATCGAAGAATTTATGCTCGATATAATGTATGAGATCCCCAAGGACGACAATATAGGCAGGGTCACAATAACAAGGGAATATATTGAGGGAACGGGAGGCCCTGTAATTGATATCCGCAGCAACCTTTTGACCGGAAGGGCGGAGGACATACCGGAAATTAGGGCCGAGTCATTGCGGGGCGCGCACTGAAAGGCGCGGTACATACATGCAAAAAAAAGAGACAGACGTAAAAACTGCCACATGCAGACTGACGTCTGTTTCTTTTTTGTTTTTTTCTGTTGACATTCTCTGAATGTATGGTATTATATACATATGAACAATGGTTCATATATTTAAATGATTTCGCACCTACGGCTGCGAAGGACGAAAATTTGTCATGAGGGAAAGGTGGAGATGAAATGAAAAAGACTTATAAGATTGAGGTTGACTGCGCAAACTGTGCATTGAAAATGGAGGAGACAGCGCGGAAGGTAGAGGGTGTAAAGGATGCCGTGGTAAATTTTATGACCCAGAAAATGAAGGTCGAGTTTTGCGACTGCGCCGACGAGGGCAGTGTGATGGAAGCTGTCAGGAAAGCCTGCAAAAAGGTTGAGAGCGACTGCGAAATTTATCTGAGCTGAGGGGTAAAAGCCATGACTAAGAAGCAGAAGTAGGTACTGGTGAGAATTATCCTGGCAGCGGCGCTCATGGTGGCTCTTTATTTTGTGCCGGCAAAGGGATATGTAAAATTTGCGCTCTATCTTGTGCCGTATTTTGTCATAGGATATGACATCCTGAGAAAGGCTTTTCTAGGGATACTGCACGGGCAGATTTTTGATGAAAATTTCCTGATGGCCGTGGCTACGGCAGGAGCCATGCTGCTTGGACTTTATCAGGAGGCAAACGGATCGGACGGCGAGTTTGCCGAGGGAGTGGCAGTCATGCTGTTTTATCAGATCGGCGAGCTTTTCCAGTCGGCGGCCGTCGGAAAGAGCAGGAAAAACATTACCGCGCTTATGGATATAAGGCCGGATTATGCCAACATAGAAAGGGAGGACGGAAGCCTTGAGCAGACGGATCCCGACGACGTCGAGGTCGGAACAATCATTGTGGTGCGTCCCGGCGAGAAGATACCTATAGACGGCGTTGTCACGGAGGGAATATCCTCGCTTAACACAAGTGCGCTTACCGGTGAAAGTGTGCCGAGGGAGGCTGCCCCCGGCCAGGAGGTTATAAGCGGATGCGTGAACCTTGAGGGGCTTTTAAGGATCCGGACTACAAAGGAGTTTGGAGAGTCAACGGTTTCAAAGATCCTGGATCTTGTAGAAAATTCGGGAATGAAGAAGGCGCGTACGGAAAATTTTATAACTAAATTCGCCCGATATTACACGCCCGCCGTGTGCTTCGGCGCCCTTGCGCTTGCTCTTGTACCGGGCGTGATATCGCTTGTGACGGGGGCTCATGCCGATTGGAGCAAATGGGTGATAAGAGCCCTGACATTTCTTGTCATAAGCTGTCCGTGCGCTCTGGTTATCTCAATTCCCTTAAGCTTTTTCGGGGGCATAGGAGGAGCGTCCGCCTGCGGCATACTCGTTAAGGGTTCAAGCTATCTGGAAGCGCTTGCAAAGGCGAAATACATTGTATTTGACAAGACGGGGACACTCACAAAGGGAGTGTTTCAGGTCACGGCAGTTAATCCCTCGGAAGGGTTTGAAAAGAGGTACGGACGTAAGAGGGGAGAGGAAATCCTGCTTGAGTACGCGGCATGCGCGGAATATTACTCTACGCATCCAATCAGCAAAAGTCTGAGGGAGGCTTATGGTAGAGACGTCTCTGCGGACGAGGTGTCGCAGGTGGAGGAGATCGGCGGACACGGCGTTACGGCTGTCGTAAAGGGCGTCAGCGTGGCGGCGGGAAATCATAAGCTGATGGATAGGCTTGGGATTGCCTGCGTGGAGAGCGCTGCGGGAGGAACGGTGGTTTATATTGCCGCGGACGGGGAATACGCGGGAAATATACTTATAAGCGATGTGATAAAGGAGCAGTCGGCCGATGCCGTAAAAGCTCTGAAGGCAGCGGGGGTAAAACAGACGGTGATGCTTACCGGAGACAGCGAAACCGCGGCAAAGCAGGCGGCTGAGGCCATTGGGATCGACCGTGTTGAGAGCGAGCTTCTTCCGGCGGATAAGGTTGAGGCCGTGGAGAAGATCCTGGCTGATAAACTGCCCGGGGAAAAGCTTGTATTTGTGGGAGACGGCATAAACGACGCTCCGGTGCTGTCGCGTGCCGATATCGGTGTGGCAATGGGGGCGCTCGGTTCGGACGCTGCAATAGAAGCCGCCGACATTGTCCTTATGGACGACAATCCCATGAAGCTTGCGCTCGCAATAAAAATTTCCCGCAAATGCCTGCGGATCGTATATGAAAATATTGTATTTGCGCTGGCGGTTAAAGCGGCGTGTCTTGTGCTTGGAGCGTTCGGCATTGCCAATATGTGGATAGCCGTTTTTGCCGACGTCGGCGTGATGGTGCTGGCGGTGCTTAACGCCGTCAGGTGTCTTAAACACTGATATGTAATTTTGAACAGGCGTATCGACATAAGATGAATGGAGCTTAGAAAATGATTTTCGGACTGCGTCCGACAAACAGGGGGATGGGATGAGAGAAGCTTTGGTGGTATTGATCCCTTTTGCGGGGACTGCTCTGGGAGCGGCAATGGTATTTTTTATGAAAAGAAAGATGAATCCGGCTCTGGAAAAGCTTCTGCTCGGGTTCGCTTCGGGCGTGATGATTGCGGCTTCCGTGTGGTCGCTTTTGATACCTGCAATAGAGATGGCAGAGGAACAGGGAGGAAACGTGTGGATTCCGGCGGCGCTGGGCTTTGTGCTCGGAATGGCGTTTTTGCTCCTGCTTGACAGCCTTGTGCCCCATATGCACCTCGACAATGCAAAACCTGAGGGGATAAAAGCTCCTCTTAAAAAGAGTACAATGCTGACCATGGCCGTGACGCTGCACAATCTGCCGGAAGGCATGGCCGTGGGAGTTACACTCGCGGGCGCCATGATGGGAAACACGGGCATTACACTGGCTGGCGCTCTTGTGCTGTCCGTGGGCATTGCAATCCAGAATTTCCCCGAGGGAGCCATCATATCGATGCCTCTCCGCAATGCGGGAGCATCACGTCTGAAAGCCTTCTGGTACGGGACGCTGTCCGGAGTGGTAGAGCCGGCAGGAGCGCTGATAACGCTGGCGCTTGCCAAACAGGTTGTCGTCGTCCTGCCCTATCTGCTTGCCTT
>CANQSE010000015.1 GCA_947626405.1 uncultured Acetatifactor sp.
CCCATCCGCTGATTGTCATCTGCTTCATGCTAAAGTTGTATTTTGCCATTGCCCAGTCCTGATACTCATAAAGAGCCTCAGTATAAGCATCGGAAGCCTCCTTGCGCTCGCCGTCGCCGGAGAACCAGTCGCGGATGATGATTTCCATTCCGCCAAGATCCGGAACGTTTCCGTCCTTATCCGTCAATACCTGATAAGGCTCAACATCACCGCCGTCGGTTGATGCGTCGCCGCCGTCAGTTGAACCGCCATCGGTTGATGCGTTGCCACCGTCGGTTGAAGCATTGCCGCCGTCGGTGCCAGGTGTGCTGGTGGGGGTAGTATCACCGTCGCCGCCACCGCAGCCTGCCAAGCCTACTGTCATGATAGTAGCCAGGGAGGCTGCCATCACTCTGCTCAACATTTTTCTTTTCATTTTTCATCCTCCTTAATATTTATATAAGTCCCATCGCCGGGGCAAACTGCTTTTCCGGGCGTCCCGGTGCAATGGGATTATATACGCGTTTTACATCTTGATGCCGGTGCTGCTTAAGCTCTCCACAAATCCCTTCTGCGCAAACAGATACAGAACCAGAAGCGGGACAATCACCATCAGAGTACCTGTGGAAAGTATACAGTTGCCGTAACCAATCGAAGCTCCTCCGGCGTTTTTCAGCGTATTTATAACATATGCGTTCAATTCGTCCACAAGAGTGGTAAGCTTGCTCGCCAGGAGGGGCATATTACCCATAAAGAGCTTGGTGTAGAAATTATCGGTCCACTGCCACACAAAAGAAAACAGAAAGCACGATGTAATTATGGGCTTTGCATCCGGCAGCATGATCCTTACAAACGTCCTCAATGTGCCGCAGCCGTCCACATAGGCGGCCTCCTCAAGATCCTTGGGGATATTGCGGAAATACTGACGTATCATGTATATATAAAGCCCGTTCTTTAGTCCCATGCACCCCGCGCTCATCATATAATACGGAATCTGCGAGGTCTGCAGGTTTAAGTCTGTCCCTCGTATGGCCTTGATTATTCCAAAGATATCAAAGTGCCTGAAGTACAGATAGAGGGACGACGAAATCGTCTGGGGCGGAACCACAATCAACAGTATCACGCATCCGAACCAGAACTTCTTGAGCGGGAAATTAAACCTTGCAAAACCGTATCCCACAAGGGTACACATTGCTATCTGCAAAAGAGCCACAAGGACGGAAGTCCGCAAAGTGTTCCACAGCGCCTGTCCGTAACCCATAAGCTCCGAAGCCAGCCTGTAATTGGCTGTGGTAAAGTTCTCCGGTATCGTTATTACGATGGGGTTGTACAGGTCCTTTTCGGCCATGAAGCTCACGGCAATCTTTGTAAGCAGCGGCTGCAGGATCAGAAAGCACATTCCAAATAAAAGAAACACTCTCACGATCTTGTATGCGGCGCTTGAAATTCTTTTCTTTAACAGATAGCCGCCCGACTTGCGGTTTCTCTCCCAGAAATCGCCTTGTAATTTCCTGACGTTTTTTTGTTTAGTCATAGTAGTATACCCCCTTTGAGATAAGGAACGAGGTAACGCCTATAATCAAAATGACTACCAGGAAATACGTCCAGGCGATGGCTGAGGCGAACCCATAATCCATAAACAATATCATCTGGTCATTTATCTTCGTGATAATCTGGTTGTTGTTGCGCATGCAGTAGTCCACAATCGAATAAATCCAGTTTACCAGAAGCAGCGGACTCACCATGGGGAAGGTTATCTTCCAGAGGCTCTCCCATGATGTACATCCCTCGATGGAGGCCGCCTCATACATGCTCTCCGAGATGGTCTGAAGTCCCGAGAGGAAAATTATAATCTGTATACCTGAGGAAATCGCCACATCGTATATGCCGTCAACTATGTCGAACACCTGCTGGAAAGCTCTGGTGCCGACGCCCGCAGTCCTCAGTATCTCCTGAATCGCAATGGAAATATTGGCGTTTGTGTTTGATTCTTCAACCATATCCATAACGCTCGATATTAACTGGTTGTCGGTCTCAATTCCCAGCAGTACGCCGGAGGAGAGGATCACGGGCAGAAAGAACACCGCTCTTACAAGCGCCCTTCCCTTAAACTTCTGGTTCAGGATCAGTGCCACAAAGAAGCTGAAGACCATGACCGCCAGAGAGTTGTAAAACATCTGTGTAATCTCCTCTACGAGGAGCCTGTTGAAGTCCAGGTCAACCGTGAAAGCCCTTATATAGTTTGTAAGCCCTAGAAAGTTATAATCATTTCCGCCCCCGGCCGGCCGGAAAATAACCTCGCAAAAGCTCATGTACAGGGACCGAAACAGCGGCACCAGCATAAACATCAGGAAACCGATGATAAACGGTAAAATAAACAGGTAACCCGAGATGGCTTTCCTTTTCTGAAGACCCGCTAACTTCTTATGTTTCTTCATAATTATAATCCTTTCTATCCACATTTTCAACTGTTTTCTCAGCGGATTACTAAATAATCTCTGGCGGAAATTTCTTTTCCATCCGGCGTTTTCACCGTGTCATAGCTGTAATTTACATACACCGTCGTCCCGTCCGCGTATTTCGTGCACGAGAGCGTCGGCGAAATCTTCTCGTGGCTTACCATCTGCTGGTTAAACACATGCCCGAGTTCGCTGTCATACCGTTTATAAATCTCAAGCATGCTGTCGTGGCAGGCGTCGTACTCAGAACCGAAATATTCGGTATAGAGCGTCTTCTGGAGCGTAAACGCGCTCTCGTCCATGAGCGTAAACGCTAGTCCCGCGCCGTACTCGGCAGAATTTAAAAGCACATCTTCCATGTTCTGTGTCAGGTTAAGAGGCTCGCCCGTATAATCCACAAAGCCGTGAATCGCCATCTGATAGATGGGAACATGCTCGTCGATTATGGTATAGTCCGAGCCGTAGAGATCCATTCCTGTCACAATATCGCTGTAGGCAACGGCGTAATTGTTTCCTGTGTTTATCATAATCTTTTTGCCGCTGTCCTTGATATTCTTAAGATATCCAACCTGGTTTGTCATCGCCTCCTGTCTGGTGACGGTGTCCTTGCGGTAGTAGTCCGCGTTAAGATCCTTTCCGATATCGGCGAAGGAAACGTTTGCATTGTATTTTTCCGCCGCCTCAGCAAGGTTTTCAACCATGTCGTCTATCAGCGTACCCTTCAGCAGATAATGGGGCTCCTGGCCTTCCCTTGCCACAAACGAAACTGTATTGTAGGGATAGATGACGGCAAGCTCCTTGCTGGCGAATCTCGCAGCGTCCGTATAGGGGAAGAAGCCGTCAAATATATTGCTGTCGTAAGCGTAATTTGTTATTCCGTCCAGGTAGAGGTCGATGCCGTTTTCGGCGGCATAGCTTGTAAGACTTTTCAGAGCCTTCTTTCCGCCAAGGCCTGATACAAGCTTCACGTGCTTTAAGATCTTCTGGCGCACGCCGCCGTTCATCCAGCCGGAAAGCTTCACGCTCATGTTGCCCATTCCCTCGGAAGTAAGCTGCTCAAGGATCGCCTGAGCCTCCCCGTATGTCGTCATGGGCAGAGGACGCGACACCGGCACACCCATAAACTGCTCAACCTTGTCGATTGCGCCCACAATCTCAACCACCACGGGAGTATGGCTGTCTTCGCTCTCCGCTAACAGTCCGCCGTACTCATCCTGCATATACTGCCTGTAAACCATCGCCATATCGATGTAGCTGTCTGAATCTATAAAACGATAACTCAACTTAAGATTTTCGTCGGGAAGCGCCGGCTCATAAAGGTAAACCTGCGTATCGTTTCTGCTTCCCATCTCAAAAATCTCTCTGTGGAGCAGCGAATACTGAGCCGATACGGCGTTGTAGGAATTGTTCTTTCCGCTTATGTCGGCCGTAATGCCGGCATACGGTGCGCCGTCGTCAAGGATGCAGATAAAGGAGCTGCCGTTTCTCGCTATTCCAAAGGCGTTAAAATAAGTCTCCGTCTCATGCACGACGGCATCTCTGTTCACACCCTGATCCCAGCCGTACATATTGGCGTAATACACGCTCTGCGATGTCTTTCCGTTGTTGAAGTTAATCAGTCCGCCGCCGCCCTCGGGAACCATCAGGTATCCCTCGTCCTGCGTTCCGCCGCAGCCGAAATAGGGAAGAACCGACAGCGAATACACGGGATACGAATCATAATATTCGATCTCGGACAGAGGAACCTCAACTGACATCTGCTCGCCGTTTAACCTGTATACTATGTTTAAGTTAAAGACAGTTCTTTTGACTCCTGCCGCTCCGTCGCTGACCGCCTTGTCCTCGAGAGACTCCTCATATGTATATCCCGCAGATTCAAATATTGTCTGCAGCATACCCTTTACGTTGTCAGCAAGGTTCGGACGAAGCGTATATATTACTTCCGTCTCGAGCATAGGGTACTGCGCCAGCAGCGCTTCCTTGTCGTCTTTCTTTCCAAGATTGTTGATATCGTACTTTTTATAGTAGTTGATCGCACGATTTCTGTCGCCCTGTTCAAGTTTATCCATCAGCTCGTTCATCCTGGCCTCGCTGATGACCTCGGGAATGGCGAAAACCTTCGCCACGTCACCTATGGAATAGTATACCTTGATAAACTCGCCCTGGTCGTCTGTTCCCTGCTCAATCTCATACGTACCGTTTTCAATACTATAGTCAAAATTATCGTAACGCACGTCATGACCCGTGCTGTTTGAATACGTGAGCACCAGCGTGGACTGCAGCCGGCCTTTTTCGGAACTTACGGCAATTGGGTCCTCCGCCGCGTCCGGCGGATTGGAATACCATACCGCGCCGCTTTTCTTATCCGTAACCGTAAACTGCGTGGTGGAGCCGTCCATCTCGAAGCGCATAAAATCGTTCTCCATGGTCAGCGGTCCGCCGTCCCCGACATACGAATGTACTTCAATGATCTTTTCCTCCTCCTCGCCGCCGGTATAAAGCATTATTACGAGGAAACCCGCCGCGATGATAAGAAGGAAAATACCCGGCACTATAAGACCCTTCAATTTTTCAATTAACGCAGACTTCATCTCCGCTTTTCTGACTGCTTTGTCCTTTTTCATTATGAATTCTCCCTACTCTTTATATCCGCCCGCTTTATACGGCTATATTCGGAACAGCATCTCTCTCACCAAGGAGATAAAGTACGCAACACCCTGACTGATCATACTGAAGAACAGGAGCAGGATAAATACAATAACCAGCATTGCAAATGCAGTGAATACAATAAATAACAGGTTCTTAGACATCTTGTACTCATGTATCTGCGCCATTGCAACAACGATGAGGACTGCCGCCCACAGCAGAGAAAATCCGCTCAGCACCGAATAGAACTCAGCCTCGTCCGCCGTCACTACATTGCTCAGTATTATAAGAGGGAACTGGATAAGGGGATACGGCAGCATCCCGTAACAGGTCGCCATATAAATCTGCGACAGCCTGCCTTTTCCGTCAAACAGTGTCGTCAGTCCCCAGTTTCCCAGGCACCAGATGGCAAGCACAAACACAACGCTGCCAACCTGGAGAAGTATATTTACCTCGGGCCAGTACACCCTCAGGAACAGGAAGCCCGTAAACTGCAGCCTCATCAGCCTGGCTAAGAGCGTCAGGATAAGTATGGTGTTGGCCGCCGCAATTGAGCCGCGTTTCTCATGCGTCAGATCCCAGAAACCGTCCAACGGATGCGTCAGACAATAAAATGCGAACCTGAGCGATCTCTTATACTCTGCAAATTTTTGGTTCTTTTTCAATGAAGCTATCATCTTCGGCCTCCGATCATCACTGTTTCATAAAGATTTCCGCTTTTGCTATCTCCCATTTCACACGCTTTATCCTTCCTATAACCAAAGGCACTACAAGAAGAAGTACAATCACCGTAAATATAATTCCGATATGGTCTTCGACCCACTCTTTGCGGTACTCCTTGAAAGCCTTCGAGTAGTTGTCATCGTCGTACTTTAACTTAAAGTACTCCATGGCTTCCTCATATTTTTCCTGTCTGAGAAGCGCACGGCCGATTCCGATGTATGCGAGGTCATAGTTGTTGTTAAGGTCCATGACCTTCTGCCAGCTCGCTCCGGATTCCTCATAAAATCCGTCCTGGAACTGCTCGATAGCATCAAAGATAAGCTGCCCGTACTGCGTGGGGGTAAAGAGGGTAATGGCGTTGTCCAGGGAGTCAAGCACCAGCAGGTCGTGTCCCATATGGTCAATAGCCGCCGGACGTCTGAAATACCCGTTCATGTTGCCGGGACCGCCGAAGGCGTACAGCATGCGCCCCTGATCGTCATAGGCGAACACACGCCCTCTTACCTTGTCGAGCAGGTAATATATATCATTTTCCATTGCCGTCACATCCGTGAAAAGAGACGGGCCGTTATATCCTCCGCCGTCGCCCCAGTAGAGGTCGCCGATAATTGAATACTCGCCGTTTCTCACCAGGATATCGCTTCCCATCAGGTTAAGTCTCTTGACCACGTCGGTACTGCCGTTGTCGATGTCCGTCTCGTTTGCCTGTGTGATCGTGGCGTAGATAAATCCCTCATAGTCCATGTAGAGGTTTTCATACTCCGTCGGAGTAAAGCTCGCCATGTTCTCACGCTGCGCCTTTGTCGCGAGACGCTTCCAGATATAATCCGTCCAGTCAAAGGTAACTGGCGTAGCGCCGACAAAACCGGAAAATACGCCGTCGTTTTCAAATTTGACAAGGCCCTTATTCACGTTCTTTGCCACGCAATACACACGCCCAGCCGTATCAACCGCTATCTTGCTGGGGAGGAAATCTATCTCCTGGTCAAACGTGGCGTCCGTAGGCTTGACAAACTCCATGATATAATTGCCGTCCATGTCAAGCTTCAGGACCCTGTTATTGTTCATATCCGCCACATACATAAAGCCGTCCGCCGTAACGCAGACATCCGTGGGCGAATTGAACGCCCCCCCGTTTGGATCTCCGGTAATACCGTCTATGGAGCGCACAAATCCAATGGAATCCACGTCCATGCGCTTAAACTCCAGGATTCTGTTGTTGCCCGTGTCGCAGACATATATGTACTCACCGTACACAAACAGCCCCTCAGGCGCTCTCATATTGACCTCCAGCCCGAGATCCGCCGATGTGTAAACGCCCGTCGGCTCATAGGCATCCGGAGAATACTGAATGTCGCCCCAATAGTCATAGGTGTAGGTATAACCCGAGTCGGCGCGGGCCGTAATGGAAGTGCCCGACACTGCAAGCACACCTGCGGCCATCACACATGCCGTCATTCTCATCAATCTCTTTTTCATACGCCACCTCATCCGCTTAGTCTTTCAGACCGGAGCTCGCCATCGTCTCCAGAACCTGGCTTTCAGACAAAATAAATGTAATAATAGGAACTATTATAACCACTATCAGCACAGCCGCGCCCTGTCCGGTTCTGGCGATACCGCCGCCCTGAATCTGCTGAAGCGCAAACACCAGAGTCTTTCTCTCCTCGGAGTATATAAAGGTCGCCGCCCTGTTGTTCCAGAGTCCCTGCACGGAGAAGATAATCAACGTCATCCACGCTGGCTTTACGTTAGGCATCACAACATTCATAAAGACGCGCCACTCGTTTGCGCCGTCTATCTTTGCCGCCTCGATAAGAGACATCGGCAGTCCTTCCATAAACTGCTTCATAAGGAACAGTCCCATGGGAGACGCAAAAGCCGGAATGATGATGGACCAGTATGTATCTACCCAGCCGAGAGCATTGATAATCAGATAGTTGGGGATAGTCGTAACATATCCGGTAAACATCATGGAGATTGTGATAAGCTTAAAAAACGTCTGGTTGCCGGGGAAATCGTACTTTGCAAGCACGAAAGCACCCATGGAAGCAACAATCAGGTGTCCCGCCGTTCCGGCCACCGTGATAAACACGGTGTTAAAAAGATATCTGGAGAAAGTAACCCAGGATTTTCCCATCGTCACGAACAGATCCGAGAAGTTATCCAGAGTCGGATTTCTCGCGAAAATCTTGGGAGGGAACATAAACAGCTCATCCAAAGGCTTCAGCGCACTGTTGATGGCGTATACCATCGGGAAAATCATAAGCGTCGCCATTGCCAGCAGGAAAACATACAGGAAAACATCTCCCGCAATGGACCGGTTCGGTTTTCTCCTCTTGATAAGCTTCTTGTGATAAACTTCGTTTTCCACTACTTCTTTTCTCTGCGTTTTGCTCATCGTTTTGCTCATATCAGGTTCCTACTCTTCTCAACATACTTTGAATTGCCTTGTTACATAATATCATCATCAGGAACAGCACAACCGCTATCGCTGACGCATATCCCATCTCAAATCTGGAAAAGCCGTAGTCGTACAGGTGGGTAACAATTGTTCTTGCAGCGTAGTCCGTACTGGGATAACCGCAGAGCGCCATCGTGACGTCGCAGACACCGAACGCCTGCGTGATGGACATAACCGCGCCGAACAGAAGCATGGGCTTCATGTTGGGGAGCGTTATGTACCAAAGCTCCTGCCACCTGTTTTTCACGCCGTCCATATATCCGGCCTCGAACTGCGCCCGATCCACGCCCTGCAGACCTGCGACAAACGAGAGGAAGCCTGTTCCAAGACTCATCCACAGTATGACGACCATACATATCGGAAGCATGTAAACCGGATTGATGAACCATAGTATCGGCGCATCTATTATTCCGAGATCCATCAGGAAAGCGTTTGCATAGCCGTATGCGTCGCCTCTGAAGAACACGGAGAAAATCACGTACAGGTTGCCCGCTATCGACGGAGCGTAGAACACAACCACGGCTATTGTCCTTATCCAGCGCGGCAGCTCGTTTATGAGCCATGCGAAAAGGAAGGACATTATATAGCCGAGCGGTCCTGTTATGACGGCAATCATAAGCGTATTCTTTATGCCTATCAGGAACACGTCGTCCTCAAGGACCAGGCTCATGTAGTTCTGCAGTCCAAGAAACCTTGGAGGCTCCAATATGTTGTAGTAAGTAAAACTGAAGAAGATTGACGTTATCACCGGCAGCACGTAGAAAGCGCAAAACAAAATTCCATACGGCGCCAGGAACGCATAACACATTTTGGATCTCTTTGCCTTTTTCCATGCGACACTCGCATTATACTTCCGATAGGCAACGTACTTGCTGAAAAACTCTCTCATCTTTCCTCCACCTCTATTCCTCTACCGGCATGCCGAACTCTTTACGCTTCTTGACAATCTCGTCGTCAATTGTGATCGTGTAATCTATGATGGTCTCTCTGGGATCCGCCTTTTCGTTCAGCACCTTTCTGATGGCGTTGGAAATATGGCGTCCCGTGTAGTAACCTCCGGGAACCTCTCTGATTCCCACCGTCTGATCCCACTGCTCGCTCAGCACCGCAATGTCGTCCGCGCTCCATGCAAGATTGCAGAACGCTTCTTTATTTGCCGTTGCATATCTCGCGGATGAACCGAGCAGAGCCTCTATCTCACGTCCGAAACGAACCTGCGTATCGGCCTGGGCCCACCACTTCATGAACTCCCATGCGTTATTACGCGTCGTCTCGTTTTCCGTCTTAATCATCATCGTCGCTGCGCCGGTTATGAAGTCGGAACGGTCGATGTAGGTATTTCCGTTTTCATCCGTGTATTCCGTGCCGGGTATCAGCGTGAAATCCCACAGACCGCGTATCTCAGGCGCAGAAACCATCAGCGTATTATATACGGAATAGGCCATGACGCCTATAGGCATCTCACCGGAACGGAACCTGCTGACAAAGTCGTATATTGTAGGCAGACCGTAGTCCACAAAATATCTCGTGTAATCGTCAAACGCCTTTACTCCGGCCTCGCTGTTTACCACGGTCTTTGTGCCCGCCTCGTTGTACAGGTCCCCGCCGTACTGGAAAAGGAGGCTGAAATACATCGACAAATCGGGCGATGTGGATGCGACAGCCGTGCTCGCCGTGGATACGCTGCTGCCCGCCGCCGTAGGAAGTCCGACGGACATGTTGTTGCCCTGGATCGTGGGAAGCATTTCAATCAGATCCTGCCAGGTATTGGGAACCTCGAGTCCAAGCTCATCCAGCACGTCTTTTCTGTAGAACATAACGTTAAACGTCTGCGTCTCAGGAATTGCATATATGTGATCGTCGAGTCTGTACTGCTCGTAGGAGCTGGGCGTATACGGCGCAAGCACCTCGTCGAGATCGTCAAACTGGCTCAGATCCTCAACAGCGTTCCTCAGCGCGTAGTTTACAGGCTGGTCGGCGCCGATTGAAAGCACCACGTTAGGTCCTCTCCCTGCCACAACGGCGTTCATAAGCGCTCCCGCGTCAACTATCTCAACGTTTACCTTGATCCCCGTCTGAGGTATAAAGGTATCGTCCACCATGGATTTAAGAATAGTACCCTGGTCACGTCCGGTTGAGATCCATACCTTTACCACTTCCTCGTCTCCGTCCTCATAGACGTCTCCGACCGCATCATAGTCAACCACGAAAGATGCTCCGAAAGATTTCAGCTCATGCCAGAGCTTTGTGAAGAAGTTCTCAGTATCTTTTTCAGGAGCGGTGTTCACTCCGGTAACTACGAGGTAATCTATGTCGAGCTTCGTCGCGCTCATATTCAGGGACGACGTGCCCAGTGCGGTGATATTATCCTTAAAGGTTGTAAATTCCAGCGTAATCTTCTGAGGATTTTCCACAAATCTCTCGAGCTGCTGCGCCACGGTCTGCGCGGACGCTATGCTGTCAGCCTTCTGTCCGCTGTATGCCACCATGTCGTCCACTATCTTGAACAGACGCTTCGACTCAAGATCCATGGCCTCCACAACCTCGGGATAAACCTGATGTATATTGTAGTCTCTGTATTTGTCGGGTGATGCTCCGGTGTACACGAGAACCTTTCTGTACATCTGGTTCAGCCTGTAGATTGAGTCCTCCAGATCGTTCAGGATAGGTCCCGCTCCTCCAAGAGACGCTTCAAGCCGGACGGTATGCGTACCCTTTGTCAGGTAGAATTTATACGGCTCTCCGTTTGCGTCCGCAAGCTGCATGCAGTTCCAGCCGTTGGAGTAGTCGAACGAAACCTCCTGCACTTCCTTAAACGGTATCTCCCCGTCTATGTACAGTATACGGTTTGACACGCTGCCCCTCGAGTAGTTCTGCCGGCCTTTTACCATAATGTTATAGAAGCCGTCCTCGGGAACTTCAAAGTTCCACTCTATCCACTGGCCCGAACTGCCCCACGCTTCTCCGCCGACATAGTTGAGCACTGTCTTCGTAACACTGTTGGGCTGGGTCGAAGGTGAAGACCTGTCATATTTTGCGTACAGCGAAGACTCCGAGCGGTAGGTGGAATCCTCACCCTGTATTTTCTGCAGGTAGTTAAGTCCCTGATCCGTCGCATTGACTGAGGGCTGCGCTGCAATATAATCCTGATATGAGGGAATGTTCTGAACTGTCTGCACCGCAAGTCTTCTTATCACGAGCGGCTCGTTTTCGGCCGCAAGCGTAATCTCGTTGGTGCCTTTTTCAAAATAGAATTTGTAAGGATCCGGCACATACCCCATGTCGTCACGGAAGTATGCTTCCTGCCAGTCGAATTTTTCCGTCTGAGTGGGACGGATCTCGTTTCCCTGATTGTCTACCCTTACCGCTCCGGCATCGGTCCACATTCTCGTGAAGGTAATGCTGAGGGCCTTCTCGAAGGGGAGCTCGCCGTTTATGTATACCGCGCGCTCAACCGCAACGCCCCTGGACTCGGGAGCAAGGTACTCCACAAACAGATTGTAAAAGCCGCTCTCCGGAATGTCAACCGTCCATGTCACCGTTGACTCGGCTCCGGTGTACAGCGCCCTGTCCTCTCCGTAGTAGTCACTGTACTCCTCCACTTCTTCCGCATCGCTGTATGAAAAGATGTCAATATCAATCGTCCGATCGGGACATGCAGCGTCTTCATGGGCCGCAAGATATTTGGTGTACGTGCCCTCTCTCTCCATGCCTTCAACATCCTGCGAGAGATCGAAGCCGGCATATTTCTCGCTGAAGTCATCCACGGTCTTTCTCGTGGCGATAAAGACAATCAACGCCACCACCGCGACCACCGCAATTACTATAATGGCAGTTGATTTTTTAGCAGTTTTTTTCATATTTGCCTCCAAATATCTGATCGTGACTGTAAATTTAACAGAAATTACACTATAAATTATAACTTATATAAGCATAATACACAAGTTTTTTTTTTACATCCACTTATTCTTTGCTCCCAAGTACCCAATTATTGCGGATATGATAGTGTGAGAAATAAGCAACACGCCCGTCTTTGAGCGGACTGGCATGTCTTTGAGCGGACTGGCATGTCTTCAGCGCCTGCGGTACTTAAAGTCTTCAAAGGCCGCGCTGCCGCCCGTCTCCTTCGTGGAATAAACCGCGAGTCCGAAACGGCACCCGGTAAAATGATCCAGCCCGAAGCGCATCCCGTACTCCGTCCCGAGCTTCTCCCATCTTCCGAAAAAGCTTCTCTCGCCGTCTTTCTTCCAATAATAGAAGGAAACAGTATCACGCATACGCGTAAAATCCGCTTCAAGCTTAAGCCTTACCTTGTCGCCGTCCACTTCCGCAAAAACCGCTTCCCCGTCAGCGCCCGCCTCGCGCCCTTCCTCCGCGGATGCGGAAAGCACCGTCAGTCCAAGCTTCCCGTTTCTGCGGGTGAGGGCTATCATGGCATATTTTCCCTGCAGAGCGCAGAGCCCCGCATAGTCTCCCTCTTTCAGGGCGCTTCCGTCCACAGTAACCTCTCCGGCGCAGCCGGGATAAAACATTCTCTGCGTGATGGTATTGACCGCCTGGGTCAGATTGCCGCAGAGCTTTCCTGTCTCAACGCGCCACACGCCGTTTTCCATGTCGTGGCATATGAGCGACTTATCGGGCTCGTGGTTAAACTGCCAGCATGTCTTTAGAGGGCCCTTAAAGTCGTCGTCTTCCACAAGCGGAGCGTATTTATATCCGCTGCGCAGAGACGGCGTCTCAAATTTTTGCGGGATACGTCCGCCGTCGCCAAGCACAGGAAAACCGTTTTCCCAGCTCATCGGCATAAGCACGGGAATCCTTCCCACCGCGCCGCTGTCCTGGAACAGAATCGCAAACCACTTCCCGTCCGGCGTGTCCACGATTCCTCCCTGAGCCACGCCCTGGTCACAATAGCCCCTGTCGTCGTCAAGGATATCTTTTCCGGTAAACTCTCCGTCCAGCGAATCAGCCATAAAGCACGCCTCAACCCTGCGCCAGCGATCCGGCCTGGAATGAATGAAGAAAAGGTAATATTTTCCGTTAATCTTGTAAAAATGAGTCCCCTCGTACCCGAGGTTGGGATTTTTCGCGTCGCTGACCACCAGCCTGTTAAGGCCGCCCTCCTTAGGGCCGCTTAAATCTTCTTTTAACTGTGTGATGTAGATGTCGCGGTTGCCATAGGCGATGTAGACACTGCCGTCGTCGTCAAAAAGCAGCGAGCTGTCGTGGTAAAATCCTTCTATATAATGTTTTTCCCACGGTCCCTGAATGTCCTTCGCCGTATAAAGGTATGTCTTATGAGTGTCGTTTGCCACAAAGCAGACATAGAATGTTCCGTCGTGCCAGCGAAGCGACGCCGCCCACATGCCCTTGCCGTAGATGTTTTCATCGTTTTCGAGCCGCTGCCCGGGCGTTGAGTCCAGGGTTTCATACACATACGCCGCATGCTCCCAGTTCCTCAGGTCGTACGAGCGCAGTATCTCTGCTCCCGGCATGAAATACATCGTGGTGCTTATCATATAATATGTATCGTTTACCCTTATCACGTCGGGATCCGGATAGTCGAGTCCCGTCAGGGGGTTTATGTCGGGGTACTGCATCGTGCGCCGGTAGGAATATCCGAGATCGGGCTTAACCTCCCCCGGCTGCCACCGGAAATAAAGGACACCGTTTTGCTCTACCTTAAGCTGCACGCTGCGCTCCCCGTTTCTCAGATCGGGGCGCATCGAGCTTACGAAGGGATTTGCAGCCTCCCTCAGGAGCTTTAACTGATCCGCTGACAGGCTCGAGGGTTCTCCCATGTCGTGCCAGAGCTTCAGGGGGTTGCAGCAGTCCTCGTCCACCCTCTCAAGCATCAGGCAGCCCTCCTGCCCCGGCTCCATCTCAAGCTTAAATTCCATGGGTTCTCCGGTCCTTGTGTTTGTCATATTCCAGAGCACACCTCGGCAGCTTCCGTCGTCAAGGCGCATCACAACCGCGTTGTCGCTTCTGAAAATACACTTTCCAGGCTTTTCCTTAAGCTTTTTAAAAAAGGCAAAGGTCCAGAATGTGGGCTTTGGTATGAGCCCGTTTGCACACAGGCCAAAGCCGCCGTGAAAAGGCGTAAAGGGAACGCCCTGTTCCTCAAACACGTCTCCAAAGGTCCAGTAGGAGTAGGATTCGTTTCCGTCCCCGAGCCTTGAGAGCTGCTGCGCCATATAAGCCGCGTTCTGGTTCGTGTCGTGCAGAGGGCAGTTTGGTATATATGATGTGTTGTTTTCAGTTATATGTATCTCAAGCCCGCGAAATTCCTCAAAGCTGTCAATGATATCGCGGCTGGTCTTAAGATTTGCAAATCCGTCCTCCGCTTTCATAAGCTCCGCATAGCCGTAATGCCCTACGTTTTCAGGCAGTTCGGTTGTATAGTGGTGCCTTGTGACAAAATCCGGCTTAAGCTTGTTTCTGCTGCAGTATTCCATGAAAGCGCGAATCCATTTTTCGTCGCTTCCTCCGCACACGGCGGGACCTCCCACCCTGAAGCGGGCGTCTACCTCTTTTATCGCAAGGAAGGTGCGGTGAAAAAGCTTAAAATATTCGTCCATGTCGGCATTTTGCCAAAAGCCCGGCAGATTCGGCTCGTTCCAGACCTCCACGGGCCACGTGACCACGTCGTCTCTGCCGTATCTGTCGCAGAGATGCAGAAGCGTCGCCTTTACCATATCGGTCCAGGCGTCATAGGATGCCGGAGGCGTCACGTTTCCCTTCCAGTAAAATATTGTCTGCTTTCCGCTCGCCATCTTGTCAGGCATGAATCCCAGCTCCAGGAAGGGCCTTAAGCCAAGCTCCCTGTAGCTGTCCATAACTCTGTCAAGGTATGTAAAATTATAGGAAACGCTCCCGTCCCTCTCCTTTTGAAAGATCGCCATATCGTCGCTGAAAAGGCCGTGTCCCCTGATGTGGCTGAAACCGATGTGCTCCTGGACAAACTTTAACTGGTCGTAATACTCCTTGTGCAGAGCCAGGCCCATGCGGCCCGTTCCGATACAGAAGTCCACCTGATTATGGAATGGTACGGCGTCCGCGGACGCCAGGGCAATATTTTCCTTCTTCAAACCTTTCCCCCGTTCCGGCATTTTTAGTATGCCAAGCGATTATAATATCATTACCGGTACAATCTACGCGTAAGCGGCGATTGATGAAATTATTGTACCACAAAAGCACGCGCACGGTCAAGGACGCCGCGCATTTAAGGCGCATATTTAGTATCAGCTAAGCCTTTCCCATGTAAGTCACGCCCGGCACTGCCAAAAGTCACGCCCTGTACTGCCAAAAGTCGCGCCCTGTACTGCCAAAAGTCACGCCCGGCACTGCCGATGTTCTTCCGGCAGACACGCTTCCGCTCGGCTTAG
>CANQSE010000016.1 GCA_947626405.1 uncultured Acetatifactor sp.
CATCCTTAAAATCACTCAGCTCGTCGCTGCTCAATGCGTTTTCCTCGGGAGACATTGACTGCAGCTCCTCGTTAAGGCGTCCGGTCTCGTCCACAACGTAAACGAGGTCGTTTTTTGCGACTCTCGCTCCCTCGCGGGCATAATAATTCAAATATCCGGCTGTGTCCGTTGCTATTACCTTCTCGTTGCGTATCGCGATAGCTCTGTAGATATTGTTTGTGACGAGGGAGCCCTCTTTAACTTCATAGCGCACGATATGGCTTGTCTGAAAATAAAGAATAACGCATACCACCATATAAATGAAGACGACGCCGAAAATTATCATCCCGATATTGAGATTCAGGGGCTTTCTGTATTTCGTGATCTTATTATTCTGTTTTTTTCTTTTTTGACTGCCCCTCGGCCTTTTGCCATCGGCAGTTCTTCCGTTTTCCGACCTTGCCACGCGCCGCCTCCGAAAACCTGTTCCAAGAAAAGCCCCGGCAAAAATCCGAGGCTTTTGTATCCGATCTATTTTTTATCGCTTAGAGAGAGACAATGATTTTATCCTTCAGAGAGACAGGAAGCTCCGCCTCGTCCATGGAAACGCTCAGGATAAAGGAGACATCAAATTTTTCACTGTATTTTTCCAGTTTGGAGATGACGGGTTCGATATCCTTTCCCTCCAGGCACGCAATTTTTAGAAAGCTGTCAAAATACATTTGCTGCAGGTCGTGATCCTGGGAGAGTATGCCGCTTACAAACCCTAAAAATTCATCGCTGCTTTCGATGATAAACTGAGACACATCCACCAGGCGCACCTTGTTGTTTAACTCGTACATATGCTTGGTGCTCTTGTCAAGGTATACAATGCTGCCCTCAGCCTCCCTGATCTCGTTGTTTACCTTGTCCAGAAGATGCTTTGTCTTACCCTTACCCTTTTTCCCTACGATTAACTGAACCATTGGAACCCCTCCTGTCGTAATATGTATTGATCGAAGTGCTCATACTTTCATTATAAGTGATACGCCCTCAAAAAACAACCCCTAAATCTCCCCCAAAAGTTCCGTCATCTCATCATAGAGGCTGTCGTCGGATTTAAGGATGATGCTTATGTATGAAGCGCCCGAGACATCTTTGCTAAGAAGCATCAGGCAGTGTCCCGCCTTGCTTGTTGTTCCGGTCTTTCCACCGATTACGGTAACTCCGGCGGGCGGATGGCTGTCCCCGCGTATAAAGAGGTTGGTTGTCTTTTTGTCCACGGTTTTTTCTTTGCCGGAGGAATCGTAATATGTGGTCTGATATCCCGACATCTGGATGATTTCCCGAAAAGTCTCGTATTTAATGGCTTCATTGAAAATCAGATAAAGATCGTACGCCGTGGTGTAATGTCCGTCCTGTGTGAGTCCGTGGGGATTTGCAAACGCGGTATTTGTTGCGCCGAGCTGCAACGCCTCCTGGTTCATCATCTCCACGAAGTGATCAACGGTGCCGCCGACTCCCTCGGCGACGAGCATTGCCACGTCGTTTGCCGAATATATGAGCATGATTCTGAGCGCCTGATCAAGCGTCATCGTATCCCCGGGCTTAAGCCCGAGAAGCTGTGCTCCCGACTCCGTGATTTTTACCGAGTCGGTGGCTGTAAGCACCTGCTCAAGGCGGCCGTATTTTAAGGCGACAAGAGCCGTCATAACCTTTGTCAGGCTTGCGGGATGAAGCCTCTCGTGGGCGTTTTTGGCATAGAGGACGCGGTTGTCGTCAATGCCGAGAAGAAGCGCGGCCTCCGCCTGTTCCAGATTCACGCCGCCGCTGCCCGCCACATCGGACGAGACGACGCAGAGATCCGCGGCGAAAGGCTTTGCCGCTCCGGAGTCGTGTCTTGCCACCACGTTGAAGCTTGTGACGTTTATGTCCGGATCATACGGCATGTCATAGGATGACCCGCCGCAGCCGGTTATGAGAAATGCCAAAGCGGCAATCGCCGCCGCAAAACCGGAAATTTTTTTCTTATTTGTACATTTCACGCCACTCAAAGTCTCCTCTTTCAAGAGCTTTTATCAACAGTTCCGCGCTTGCCAGATTAGTTGCAAGCGGTATGTTATACATGTCACAGAGCTTCACGATATTGTTTACGTCGGGCTCGTGAACTTTTGGCGTCAGCGGATCCCTCAGAAAGATCACGAGATCCATCTGGTTGTGCTCAATCTGCGCCCCGAGCTGCTGTTCGCCGCCCAGGTGCCCCGCCAGGAATTTGTGGACATTCAGATTGGCGGCCTCCTCGACGAGACGGCCGGTCGTTCCTGTCGCATAAAGCGTATTATGAGTCAGAATCCCCCTGTAAGCTATGCAGAAATTCTGCATGAGCTTCTTCTTAGCATCATGTGCGATCAATGCGATATTCATTTTTTGTTACCCCTTTTTATTTATTCTTTCCGGAGCGATACCTCACGCTTAACACAAAGCCCATCCCCATAAACAGGCTCATAAGTGAAGTAAGTCCGTAGCTCACAAAAGGAAGCGTAAGACCTGTGTTCGGCAGGATAAAGGTAGCCACACCTATGTTGATAAATCCCTGAAATGCCACGAGCGCCCCCATTGCCGCGGCAATAATACATCCCGCCGGATCCCTGGCTTTTCGGGCCACGGATATGCAGTCAAACGAGATGCCGAACAAAAGCAGTATTACGGTGAGACTCCCCTTGAAACCAAACTCCTCTCCCACTATTGCAAAGATAAAGTCCGTCTCATCCTCAGCGACAAAATTGCCGTTCTTTACAGACGTGATTTCACTGTTTTTATATCCCTTTCCGTCCAGGATCCCTGAGGCGATGGCCTTTACCGAATTTCTCTGCTGACGCGCCTGTTCGGGGTATTCGTCAGGGTAAAAGAAAGCCAGAAGCCTTTCCTGCTGGAAACTCTGGAGGAAGGACGGCAGCTTGTCGGTGTCAGGCTGCAGCGCCAGAGAGATCATCAGCGCAACCGCGGGTATAGCCACGCACAGCACTCCGAACACAAGCTTGAGACTGATGCCGCCGGAAAACATGATAACACAAAACAGCACAAGCAGCATGACGCTGGTGGACAAATCGGGCTGTCTTAAGACAAGATACCATGGGACGAGAAACAACGCCGTCGATGCGCCTATAATCCGCAGGGTATTTAACTTGTCCTTATATTTCATAATAAACTGTGCAAAGAATAAAATCAATAGTATTTTAGCGGTTTCGGAGGGCTGGAACCTCAATCCTCCGATTTTTAACCACCGCTGCGCACCTCCGCCGCTCTCTCCCATCAGCCGCACCATGGCAAGCAGCGTGACGTTTACGATATACATCCCCCAGTAAAACTTAAGGATCCATGAATAGTTAAAAAAAGACAGAATAATCATCAGAAACGTGCCGGCTACGACTCCGGCCAGTTGTCTGGCCTGGAGCGTGCTGTCGGCGCTGCCGATGGACATGACGCCGATAACCGACAGCGCCACGACCATCAGGATCAGTTTGAAATCATAATCCCTTAGTCTCAGTTTTCTGATCATATTGTTATCTGTCCCCGCGGTATCCTGGCGATACCAGTGTATGTCTTTTTCTCAGTGTTTTAACATCATGTCTGACGACACGTCCACAATCGGGATGTTCGCGTACAGACTCGGCTTCGCGCCGCGCCCGGATTTTGCGCCCTTTGTATTGATCTGAATCTCAATATTTCCGGCGTCGATCTTCATGTATTTGGATATCACCTTTGCGATATCCCCTTTGATAAGCTCCATCATCTCCGGAGAGCAGTTTACCCGGTCAGAGATCAAAAGAATCTTAAGTCTGTCCTTGGCTATCTGGCAGGAGCTTTTTCTGCGAAAAAAATGTCTCATATCCACATGCTCCTCCCCGCCTATGCCTTGTGAAAGATGCCTGTGACCCTCGTCCAGAAGGAGATGCCCCTGTCAAAATTTAAGAAAGGCACTTCTTTGCCCTGGACGCGCATCACCACATTCCGGTACGCCTGCCCTGCGGGACAGTCGTTTCCCACCAGAGGTTCTCCCTGATTTGTGGAGACCACGACGTTTTCGTCGTCGGGAATGATGCCGATAAGCGGTATCGCAAGTATGTCAACCACGTCCTGAGCCGACATCATATCCCCTCTCTTAACCATGTCCATGCGCAGACGGTTTATGATGAGATCCATCTGCTTAAAGCCGTTTGCCTCCAGAAGCCCGATGATCCGGTCCGCGTCGCGTATTGCCGACACCTCCGGCGTAGTCACGACAAGCGCCCTGTTGGCTCCGGCTATCGCATTCTGGAAGCCCTGTTCTATACCGGCCGGACAGTCAAGGATGATGTAGTCAAACTGTTCCTTAAGGTGTTCTATGACCTTTATCATTTGTCCCGGCGTCACCGCCGACTTGTCCCTTGTCTGCGCCGATGGCATCAGATACAGCCCGGGGTGGCGCTTGTCGCGGATAAGGGCCTGTTTTACACGGCAGTTCCCCTCCACCACATCAACCAGATTGTAGACTATCCTGTTCTCAAGCCCCATGACGACGTCCAGATTGCGAAGCCCGATATCCGTGTCGATGAGACAAACCTTTTTGCCCAGCTTTGCCAGGCCCGTACCTACGTTTGCGGATGTGGTGGTCTTTCCAACACCGCCTTTTCCTGAAGTGACGACAATGACTTCGGAGCCTTTGGGCTCCTGGGAAAACTGATTTTCCATTTTCCTATCCTCCAATTATTTTTTGTCATTGAAATTCCTATGTCGTCCTTCACCCTGCCGCGTGTTCAGAATGTGCCGAGCAGGTCCTTCGTAAGCGTTTCAAAGGTTATCCTGTCGTTTTTTACATATGCAATTTTCGGCTGTACCTTGGGACGTATGCCCCATTTACCCTGTTTGCCCGGTTTGTATTTGAAATCGCCGATTTTGATTCTTTCCGGCTCCATTTCAAGCGCTGCTACAAATGCCCCGTCGCATCCGCTGCCTCCGGCATAGGCTTCACCGTACAGGCCGCCAAGGATGATTATGTTCCTGGCGCTTATCACCGCGCTTCCGGGATAGACGTCGCCAAGGACTATAATGCTGTTTTCGGTCTCAAGAACCTCTTTATTCTTAAGGCTTCCCTTAAAAAACTGGCCGTCCTCGTCTCCCGCAAGCTTTTTTTCAACGTGTGCCAGAGCTTTTATAAAGTTTTTGTTTGTGGCCTCGTCCTTGCCGACGATGCAGATTATGCGAAGGTCGCTGTTTGCGTGTATTGCCTCCAGTATACGGATTTCCTCGGGTCCGGAGACCGTCCTGTCTTCTATGGAAAGCGCGACGGACGCCCTGCCGAAAAAGTTCCGTGCCTCCGAAAACTTGTAAGCCACTTCCTTAAGAAGGTCCTCAAAGGCTATCTCCGGATCGAGATGAAGCGTAATGCCGTTTGGAAAGCTTTTGATTAATACAGTGTCCTTCATACCTTTATTCCTCCGAAATAAAACTTTTAAGGTCCGTCCGTTTAAACCACGTACGTTTAAAGCTCGTCCGTGATGCCGGCGTCGGGCATGTCCGCCGTGCCGGTTATCAGTTCCTCCTCAGCCAGACCGTAATAATACATTACTATATCCCTTGTCGCCTGTGCGGCGTAGTCCGAGGAATATCCAAACGGGATCCTGGTCGCGATTGCGATCTCAGGGCTCTCGCTGGGCGCGTAGCACACGAAAAGCGCATGGCTCGGGCGGCTCTTTGTCTGCTCGGCCGTTCCGGTTTTCCCCGACACCTCAACCGCAAGATCGTTAAAGTAAATCTTGTTCTGGACAACCTGCCGCATACCGGTGTGTATGGCGTCCCAATAGTCGGCAGGCATATCAACGTGGTTGCGGACGACGGGTTCCTGTTCAAATATCACGTTGCCCTGGGAATCCGTGATTTTGTCTATCAGCGTAAGGTTATAGCATGTCCCGGAATTTGCAACGGTGCTCACGTACCGCGCCAGAGCGGCCGTCGTATAGCTGTTTGTGCCCTGCCCTATTGCGGAACGCACCGGGTCCATGTCGGACACGTTGGGGGAAGCCTCGGACAGCTCCACTCCCGACTTGTCGGTCAGGCCGAACATGTCGGCGTATTTGTACAGCGCGTCAAGTCCCGCCTTCTCGTCGTAGGTGCCCTCGGTGGTTGCAAGCCTGTAGCCCACGTCATAAAAATAGTAGTCGCAGGAATCCCTGATCGCCGTTACGACCGTCTCATTTCCGTGGCCCCATGTGCTCCAGCACCTTGGAGAAGGCACGATGTTTGTGTAGAGTCCGGTGCAGTCGATACGGCTCGACAGGCTTACCACACCCTCCATCAGCCCCGCCGTGGCTGACACCATCTTAAAGGTTGACCCCGGCGCCAGTGCGGACTGTGTGGCATAGTTGTACTGAGGGTTTGACTTGTCGGCGTTTAATTTGGCATAGTATTCCGCGTTTACGGAATTTGCCATCATGTTGTTGTCATATCCCGGGTATGAGACCAGAGCAAGGACATCCCCAGTGTTTACGTCTGTGATGACGACGGAGGCGTTGCAGGGGTCAAGCGCGAGCTGAGCTGGCGTGATGTTGATCTGGCGAATCCTGTTCATCATAAAGTTGTATGCGCTCAGCTTACCGGAATACAGCGCTTCCTTGTCCTCTACGGGGACGTTTACCAGGTTCTGCTCGCAGAGAATCTGACAGACCTGCCTTCCGGTTATCACGTCGGACATAATCATGTATTTGAAAATACGCTTCTGAAATTCCGTGTTTGAATTTATCATCTCAATGATATAGTCAAGCAGCTTGCTGTAGATCTCGTCAGACTCCGAATATTTGTCTTCGAGGTCGAGCCTGCTTACGTCTATCCAGTTTTGGGCAATACAGTGTTTAAGGTATTCGTTAAGACTGATAACCTCGTTTTTTGTCCAGTCGATATATACTGCGTCGTCCGTGTCCACCTCGCCTGACATTATAATCCCCTGATCGTTTAAGAGAGACACTATCCTGCTCTCATAGATCTGATATTCCTCATTCAGCCTGTTGTAAGGAGTGAGGTCTTCGGTGAGCTCCGCCGTGAGCTTTTCATAGACAGCCGCCCTGTAATCCAGGTATCTGCCGTAGACTTCGCGCTCCGTCTCGCCCGCGTTTTCCTCTGCCATCGCCTTGAGATCAATGATGCTGTTGTTAAACATTGCAAAGTAGACGTCGTAAATAGGTATTTTGATGTCGGAGCTGCTTGAAGTTTCCGTCGCTTTATATTCCCTTGCGTTTATGATCTTGTCCGCTATAAGTCCCGCCAGGTGCTGCTCCATGATATCGTAGACTGCCTTTGTAAGATCCATGTCTATTGTCAGGTAGACATCCTTGCCGGCCACGGCCTCCCTGCGGTCAAGAATGGCGATCACCTTACCCATATTGTCTACCACCACGGACTCATAGCCTTTTTCTCCCTGAAGCGTCGTCTCAAGGTACGATTCGATGCCGCCCTTTCCGACCACGTCGTTTATGGTGTAGGCCCTGTCGGTCACACCCTCGTCGATGAGCTTATCGTTTAGCTCGGTCAGCTCGTCCGACGAAATTTTTCCCGTATATCCAAGCACGTGCGCGAAGTATTTGCTGTCCACGTACCTGCGCATTGTGTCTTCAACGATGGAGACGCCCGGCAGATCGGGTGAGTTTTCCATTATCACCGCAACCGTCTTTTCGCTTATTCCGGACGCCACGGTGGTACCGATATATTTCCTGTACGACGTAAGGTTCATTGCATAGCGAAGCGTCACAAGCTGGAGCCATTCCTTTTTTGTATAGCCGGCTCCGGCATGAAAGGCGCCCGAAGAATCGTCGGGATTTTCATACTGGCCGATTGCAAACGCAATCCCGCTCCCCGAAGGGCGGCTCAGGTATTCCATAAGCTCCTGCGCAGAGGTCTCCCGCTCCTCGTCGGATAGCATGTCCACCGAGGCGTACCCGTAGATGTCCGCCAGGAAACGGAGTCTTGCCGTGCCGTCCACCGAATAGGCAAACTGCCCGTTCTCGTCTATAATTATGCGAAAATCCGTGATTATTGAGTCACCGTTTTTTTCGATCATGCCGATCAGCCTGCTTAACATGTCGTTTAGCTGTGCGTTTTTGTCTTTTCCGGACTCAAACACATCCTCGACCTTAACCGAATACGCAAGCTCGTTGTATGCAAGAAGATTTCCGTTGCGATCGTAAATATTTCCTCTTGTGCTCGCAATGTCTCTGGTCTTTTCCACCTCGAGCACAAACTGTTCCAGATATTCCTCTCCGTGGACTATCTGGAGCTGAAAGCACCGATAAATCAGAAGTCCGCAGAGGAGGGAAAAGATCACCGTAAAAACGGTCATCCTGCTTGTGAAAAAACCGATCACTTTTTCCCTGAACTCGTCAAACAAATTTCTGTTCTCTCCTTTTTTCGTGCGCTTCCAGTTTCTCATTCACCTTAAGGATCAGCGGATAGAGAAACAGTGTGACCACTGTGGTGTAAAGTGCCTCCGGCAGGATCACATGGCTGAAATAGTAGGCAAACTGCAGTCTGCCCCGAAGCATGAACATCAGGATATAGCAGATGAAGCCATAGGACAGATCGCTGGTGATAATAAGCGCCATCGGCAGCTTTATATCTTCCGGGTAAAAGATTCGGCTGAATTTGCCGTTCAAAAATCCTATGTACATTAACAACAGGGCGTAAAACCCCAGGAAGCTGCCGAAGCAGGCATCATTCAGCAAACCGCAGAAAAAACCGATAAGCAGTCCCTCCTTCTCCCCGCGCATAAATCCGAAGGAGGACGTAAGGACGATCATAAGATTTGGAATGATACCGGCGAATGAAATGCTTCCGAAGACGCTGCACTGCAGGATAAAACACCCCAATATGAAAATTGCAACCACAAATTTACGCAGCATACAGGTTATTCCCCATCAAATGATTGTTTCCTGTCCGTAATCACAAGCACCACGCTCAGGTGTTCAAAATCCACCGTGGGAGTGATAAGACCGGATTTTGTAAGGTTGTTGGCATCCGTCTCTATGCTGCTTATATATCCTATCAGAATGTTTGGCAGGTATTTGTCGCTTATGTTGGATGTCACAATCTTGTCTCCCACCGCAACCGAGTCCCGACTGTCAACAAGCTGTCCGAATGTGATGCAGTTGTCCGCCATAAGCTTAAGATTACCGGAAACGATCATGTTGTCTTCGGTTGCAAGCGTCATGGCGCTTACGTTGCTGTTGTCCGAAATGATTGCCGTCACCCGTGACCAGTTTGGCCCGACGGCCGTTATCAGTCCGACCAGGCCGCCGTCCGCTATCACATTCAAATCCTTTTCAATCCCGTCGTCGGATCCCTTGTCTATGAGGAAGGATGAATACCAGTTTCCCGCGTCGCGGCTTATAATTCTGGCGCCGACCTTGTGGTAGGATCCGTACTGTTCGTCAAGCCCCACTAACTCTCTGAGCTGATTGAGCTCGTATTTATCCTGCTGAAGGAGGGTATTTTCCTCCGTGAGGGCGGCGTTTTCCGCCTTAAGGCGTTCATTTTCCGCCAGAAGATCCCTTATCTGCGCAAGCTCGTCGGTACGGTTGGAAAACCACTCTCCCATCCTGCCAATACCCTGCTGGAACGGGATCACGACCCTTCCCACCACGGCATTTAACGGACGGTTAAAGAGGTCCGTACCGAAGGTGACGAGCATAAGGAAGGTACAGAGGATTGTCAGAATCAGCAGGAGGTATTTTCCCGGTATTGTAAATTTCTCCCCTTTTTTCTTTATGACTGGGCTCATTTACTCATCCCTTCAATGGCATAAGCCACGGATTTATAATTGTCGTCTTTGATTATTTTGGCAAGCCCCTCGACAACGCTCGTCATGGGCTCCTGCGCTTTGTTGATTTTAAGTCCCGTTCCGGCTCCAAGCCTCTCCGCGAGGTGGCTTACCTGAGACGCCCCTCCGGTCAGATAGACGCCGTGCCGGTAGATATCGGCGGCAAGCTCAGGCGGCGTCCTCTCAAGTATCACCTTCACGTTGTCAACTATGGTGTGGAAATGCTCCTCGAGACATTCCGTGACAAGCTTTGTCGGTATCTCTCTCTCTATGGGAAGTCCTGTCACGATATCGCGGCCGTACACAACGGCTCCCGTGCCTGCCTGTTCAAGATCGCTTAAAGACATCTTTACCGTCTCCGCAGTTTTCCCGCCGATTATAAGGCTGTATTCCTTTCTCACGGCGTTTCTTATCGCCTCGTCAAATTTAAGTCCGCCCGTCTTTATAAGGCGGCTTAACACGATGCCGCCCAGGGACAGTATTGAAATTTCCGTGGTCTCGTACCCCACGTTTACAACCAGGACTCCCTGTGAATTTTTTACGTCTATGTCAAGTCCAAGACCGTCCGCAACAGCCTTTTCGACCACCATAATCTTTTTTGCCCTCACTCCGGCGTCGCGTATCAGATCGTAAAAAGCTCTTTTTTCAACCTCCGTGACGTCAGTGGGAACCGCGATATAGAAATCTGCGGGCTTGCTGCTTCCCCTCTGCAGATCGTTTACGAAATAGCGCACCAGCGTCTCCATATTTTTAATATCCGCGATGACTCCGTTTGAAAGCGGATATGAAATATGAATATTGCCGGGAGCTTTTTCATACATTTCAAAAGCGGAGTCTCCATAGGCAAACAGAGTGTTCTTGTTTTCTATGGCGATCATATTCTTTTCAACCATGATATGATCGTCGCTCCTGCTGTAGATTTTGATATTGTTTGTACCAAGGTCGATGCCAAATGCGTTGGTTGCCAAAACGATACTCCTTTCTGACGTATGCGGCCTTTGTGAAGGTCTGCCTGTTATTTCATGTCCACGAAGCCTTCATGTTGTTTTCACGAAAGGCGGGAGCTTTCTTTAAAGCTGAAATACCGGTTGTCGCCGATAATAATGTGGTCCAGGAGGGGAATGTCCATCTTTTCCCCAAGTTCGCTGAGACTGTGCGTCAGCTCCTCGTCCGCCCTGCTTGGAGAAGGATCTCCGCTCGGATGGTTGTGGACCAACAGAATGTTTACCGCCTTCTGCCCGAGAGCTTCCATAAAAATCTCCCGCGGCGATATGAGCGCCATCCTGACGCTGCCCTCCGAAAGCTTTTTCTCAGCGATTAGCTGTCCCTTTGCGTCAAGGCATGCCAGTACGACATGCTCCGTCGGAAGGTGGCGAAGCTTTTCCATAAAGTATGCGGCGGCCTGTCCCGAGCTTTGGAATATTGCTCCGCTGCTTGCGCTCGCAGCGCTCATGCGCTTTGACAGCTCGGCGAGGCACTTTAATTTTACCGCCTTTACCTGGCCTATCCCGTTTATGCTCATAAGTTCTTCGAGCGTGACATTGTAAAGGCCGAGAAGTCCCTCCCTGGGATATTTTGTCAGGTCTATAACCTGCTTTGCAAGCTGCAGGGCGCTCTTTTCCCTTGTGCCCGTGCGGATGATTACGGCTAACAGCTCAGCCTCCGTCAGATTTTCCGGCCCAAACCGGAGAAATCTCTCATAGGGCAGTTCATGACTGCCGTTTACCTGTGTTTTCTTCATGCGTCTCCCTTTTGCCTTCTCCGACGCAAAAAAGCCCCACATGTCATTATATAGTACCACAAAATGGCAGAAGTGTACATAAAAATCATAGAAATTATTTTGACGTTTTTCTACAATCCAGGGATGTCCGCGTCACGATCCCGGCGTCAAGCAGGGACTGGAGAGAGCGAAGCAGTCCGAATTTGGCGTGCGGCCAGGTAAGTCCGCCCTGGAAATACACAGCGTAAGGCGGCTTTATCGGCCCGTCCGCGGAAAGCTCGATCGACGAGCCGGACACGAACGCCCCTGCGGCCATGATTACTTTGGAGTCATAGCCCGGCATGTCCCATGGCTGCGGAGTCACATGGCTGTCAACGGGGGCTCCTGCCTGGATACCCTGGCAGAAGGCAATCACGGCCTCGGGACTTTCAAGTGTCACGGCCTGAATGATGTCGTGTCTTGACTCTCTGCCGTCAGGCACTACCTTATACCCCAAAGCTTCGTAGAGATTTGCCGCAAACACCGCACCCTTGAGCGCACTGGCCGTGACTGTCGGGGCAAGGAAGAAGCCCTGGTAAAAATCCTTTAAAACGCCAAGGGAAGCGCCGACCTCCTTTGCAAGTCCGGGAGAGGTCAGGCGGCAGGCGGCGTTTTCCACACACTCCTTTGTCCCGACTATATAGCCGCCTATGGGCGCAAGGCCGCCGCCGGGATTCTTGATCAAGGATCCCACCACCATGTCGGCTCCTGCCTGGCTTGGCTCCCGCTCCTCAACAAACTCGCCGTAGCAGTTGTCAACCATACAGATCACATGGGGATTTATCCCCTTTACAAATGAGATAAGATCTCCGATCCGCTCAACCGAAAGCGTGGGCCTGGTCTGATAGCCCTTGGAGCGCTGTATGGTAACAAGGCGCGTTTTGGGACCTATCGCCTTTTTAATGTTTTCGTAGTCGAATCCTCCGTCGGGGAGAAGATCCACCTGACGGTACGTGATTCCGTACTCTGCAAGGGAACCTCTTGAGGGCCGTATTCCTATTACCTCCTCCAGAGTGTCGTAGGGTTTGCCGACAGGGGATAAAAGTTCGTCTCCGGGCCTTAAATTGCTCATAAGCGCCAGGGCAAGCGCATGGGTCCCGCAGGTGATCTGCGGACGCACCAGAGCGTCTTCTGCGCCGAACACTTTGGCGTAAACCGCCTCCAGAGTATCACGCCCCAAATCGTTGTAGCCGTACCCTGTGGTGCCAAGAAGGCATGCCTCGCTTACCCTTGCCTCCTGCATGGCATGTATAACCTTAAGCTGATTATACTCCGCCATCCTGTCGATCTGCCGGAAACGTTCTTCAAGTTTTTCCAGAATTTTGCATCCGTATTCATAGACCGGAGCAGAGATGCCCATAGATGCATACAGGCGTTGTAAAGTGTCTTTGTCTTCCATCTTACGGGATTCCTTTCTTAAACAGACATTTGAAGCAGTCCGCGGGGTCAGAGGATTTTTTTCTCAGTCAGCTTATTAAGCATATAGCTTAAAATCCTGTCCTCGTCGTATGCAAACTCGTTTTTGTTGATCCAGATCACATCCTCCTCGCGCCTGAACCATGTGAGCTGGCGCTTGGCAAAGTGTCTTGTGTTGCGTTTTACGGCGTCTACCGCTTCCTCGTATGAGATTTCATTGTCAAGCCACGCAAGCAGCTCCTTGTAGCCCAGTCCCTGCATTGATACCATGTCTCTGGTGCATCCCATGAGGCGCAGACGTTTTACCTCCTCTGCGAGTCCCTGCCGGAGCATTTCGTCCACCCTCTCGTCTATGCGTTCATACAGGCGGTCCCGCTCGTCGCTTAACACAAAACAGCACGACAAGTAGGCGCTTTTTTTCTCCCTCTCCCGTTTATTGTGGGCTGAGATTGGCGTCCCTGTCAGGCGGTAATATTCAAGAGCGCGTATGACGCGCTTTATATTGTTTGGGTGTATGGAGGCTGCGGATTCCGGATCCGTCCGCGCCAGAAGATCATGGAGATATTGTGCGCCGCGCTCTGCGGCGACAGCCTCCAGACTCTGACGGTATGCAGGATCCTCATTGCTTTCAGTAAAATCAACGTCCCTTAAAAGCGCCTGGATATAAAAGCCCGTACCTCCCGTGACGATTGGGATATGTCCCCTCTCGTAGATGCCCTTAAGGGCTTCCCTGCTTTTTTGCTGAAACACCACCACGTTAAACGGCTCCCAGGGCTCTAAAATGTCAATCATGTGATGGGGCACGCCCTGCATCTGTTCCCGTGATATTTTTGCGGTCCCGATATCAAGGTGGCGGTAGACCTGCATGGAATCCGCCGATAAAATCTCGCCGTCAACGGTCTTTGCAAGGGCGATGGAAAGCTTTGTCTTTCCCACCGCCGTGGGACCGCTTATAACAATCATGGTTTTTTTCATGTCAAACTCCCGTCGTCAGGACCTGGGATTATACAATCCGCCTGAATTTTTTCTCCAGCTCGTACTTTGTCATGGAAATGATTGTGGGGCGCCCGTGAGGACAGTTGTAGGGATTGTCCAGGGTAAGAAGCTCGTCTATGAGGGCCTCGGCCTCAGGGAGGCTTAAGAGGCTGTTGCCCTTTACCGCGGCCTTGCAGGACATGGATGCGATTTTTTCCTCGATGACGCGGATCCCGCCGAAGGAAACGCCCTCCGCGAGCTGATCCAGGACTTCCAGGAACATTTCGCGCTCGTTGCAGCCGTACAGGTCCACAGGAACGCTTCTCAGGGCGTATTCGCTGCCGCCGAAGGGCTCAGTCTCAAACCCGAGGCTTTTAAATACGTCCGCATTTTCCCTCAGGACAGTCTCCTCCTGTGCGGAAAGACTGACGATTACAGGCGGTAAAAGGTTCTGTGAAACAACGCTCTTTTCCTTAAACTGTCTCATCAGACGTTCGTAATTTACCTTCTCGTGGGCGGCGTGCTGATCTATCATGAGCAGTCTGTCCTCAAACTCCGCAAGCCAGTATGTCTCAAAAATCTGTCCTATGATGCGGAAACGCGGGCGGTTCTGCGCAGTCAGGATTTTTTCGTCAAAAAAGTTTAACTGGGACGGCGCCGCTTCGGGGAGCTCGGATGAGTTGGGGTTCTCGTCCGCTTCGGAGCTCTCGGATGATTTGGGGTTCTCGTATGGTTTGAGGAGCTCGGATGATTTGAGGATATCGGACTCCTTGGGGAGCTCCGATGTCTCCGTGAAAAAAGTTTCTCCGCTCTCCGGATCTGTCATGGATTCCCCTGATTCTGCAGGTTTTCCCGCCATTTCTTCCGTTATTTCGTAATCTTTCGCTCGTTTCCACAGGGGATTCTGCATCAAATCCTGCATTTTAGGACTATCGGCCTGATATTTTGTCTCCTCCATGAGCCGGTACTCACCGGTCCGATTTTTCTCGAAGGGCTCCGGAGTATGTTCCTTTTCCTGTTTAAGGCCCAGCTTTTTTAAAGCGTCCCGTCGCTCCTTATCGGATTTCTGATCGATATCTGGGATCATTTCCCTTTTGCTCAGCGTATCGTGTACGGCCGTTGAAAGGAAGCGTGAAAAGGCTATTCCGTCGCTGAAACGTACGTCCATCTTGGACGGATGTACGTTTACGTCAACAAGGTTCGGATCAATTGTAATATGCAGAAAGCACATAGGGAACTTATGCTGCATGAGGTATTCCCTGTAGCCTTCTTCAAGCGCCGCGGCAATCACGTTGCTGCGTATAAAGCGCCCGTTGATAAAATATATTTCAAAATAACAAGTAACATATTTAATTTAATTCCAAATAATACCTCTAAAAAATTAAGTGCTATTCCTATTGCCTCTAAAACTAATATCATTATATATGTAGTATCATTGTTTCGAATCATACGAAAAAACATATATACAAAAATTACAAATGCAATTACTGTAAATATCAATTGTTCTATTAACATTTTGTCATCA